>JBDHGR010000572.1:0-4293 GCA_039589815.1 Gemmatimonadota bacterium
GGCACGGGACCGAGGATGTCGGTTTCCAGGATGTGGGCTACGGTTCACCGAAGCCCATCATGTAAAACACTGGGCCGATGGAGGAGAGACGAACCTCAGGAACCTGGTCTTGTTGTGCCGGACCCATCACCGGGCGGTCCACGAGGGTGGCGTGACCGTCTGCATCGACCGAACCCAACAGGTCGTGTTCTTCACACCCAGAGGCAAAGCACTCTCTGCGGCACCGCCACGAAGCGAACCGCCAACATTGGGGCCGATGTCCGGGACCCTGGACGTGGGGGAGTCCAGGAACGACCACCCCGCTGCCCATCTCGCCGGCGCCCCTCGCTGGAACCGCGACGCCGACATCCCCTGGGCCCTTGAAGCCCGGGCCTGGGAAGCCCTCGACCCGGGGTGACCTAGGGCTCCGACCCGATCAGGCAGTGGCTTCGTTTCGGGGTGAGGAGTCGGCCCCGGAGAATCCCCGCTGCGACTCTCGGCCGCCAGGGCCGAACGGACACGGCGGTCGTAACGAAGCGGAGGAACGAGGGGGACTCCAGGGGCCGGCTTCCCTGGGCCCACCCTTCCGGGGCCCGATCAGGCGCTCCGGGTCCGGTTGGGTCATAGCCTCGATCCGGGGTGAGGGCTTGGGAGGGCCACGCCCCAGTTGAAGCCTTCTGAGCTGGTTTCCACGCCGGACATGCCTTTTCTTGACACGGTGCACCCTCAGAGTCGATCCTCAGGCCTGTCGAACGGCCTTTTCCACTCCCTAAGGAGCGAAGAACATGTTCTCGACTGTGGGATGTTCCAACGTGAAACCGCTTCTCCGGATCGTCCCGGCGCTGGCCCTGGCCATCTCTCTGGTCACACCAATCTCGGCTCAGGAACGGACGCGCCCACTGCCCGTCATCACCGACACGGTTCGGGCGCACCAGCTCTTCGTCAGCAACCGCTGGGAAGACCACCCTGATTCCAACTACGAGCGGGCAATCCAGGGAAAACGGATCACGGATAGTATCTACTCTGCCGTGACCGAGGGCGTGGTGGACTACCAGAAGATCACGTACCGAAGCAGTGTCGGGGACATGGACATCCCGGCCTACGTCTATCAACCGTTGGAGAAACGGGGTCCCGGCGGGCATCCTGCCATGATATGGGTGCACGGCGGCGTCCATGGGAATTGGGGCACCAGCATGTGGCCCTTCGTGCGGGAGGCCGTTGAAAGGGGGTACGTCATCATCGCCCCCGAGTACCGGGGGAGCACCGGGTACGGTGTGGAACCTCCCCCATGTGGACCCGGCCCGGGTCGGGATCATGGGATGGAGCCACGGTGGGTTCATCACCATCCACGCCATCACGCGGGATGATCACCCCTTCCAGGTCGGCGTGGCCAACGTCCCGGTAACGAACCTGATTTTCCGATTGTCCTACAAGGGCCCCGGGTACCAGCGGAACTTCTCGACCCAAAAACGAATCCAGGGTTTGCCCTTTGAACAACGAGATACGTATGTAGAACGCTCTCCTTATTACCGAGTGGACGACCTGGAGACCCCGCTCCAGGTGGACCTCGCCACGAACGATACCGATGTGAACTTCGTCGAGGCTTCACAGCTGGTCTACAAGCTGAGGGACCTGCACCCCACTATCACCGACACCAAGATCTACATCGATCCCCCCGGCGGGCACGGTTTCAGTCGACAGGTGGATTGGGAGACGTTGGAGCGGAGGGACTCGCCGGAACAGATCGACGTCTGGAACCGGACCTGGGCCTTCACCGATTGGTATCTCCGTCCATACCAGACAGAGCCCACCCCTGTGACCCACAAGCGGCGTTAGGGCCCTCACTCGAGGGCTTTCGGCAGGGCCTTGAAAAGGGATCCGGGGTGCCGGAACGGAGAGGGGCGGGACCGCGACATCGGCCCCGCCCTTCTTCAGTCGGCCCCGCCGTTTGGCCGCCCCCCGGTTTTTTCCCGGCCCCCACCAGGGAATGGCATCGGATCCTATCGGCCCGCTTCGAACACCACCTTCCCACCCACGACCGTGGCCAGGATCTCACCCTCCAAGAGGCTCCCCGGGTCATCGGTTCCAACCGCGAAAGGATCGATACTCATCACGGTCAGGTCTCCTCGCATGCCTTCCCGAATGATCCCCGTCACATCATCTAGGAACTCAGCCCAGGCTCCCCAGGTCGTGTAGCCACGGACGGCCTCCTCCGGAGTGAAGGCCTGTTCCGGATACCAACCGCCCGTGGGTTGCAGCTCTTTGTCCCGGCGGGTGATTGCGGCATGTAGGCCATAGAAGATGTCCCAGTCCGACCCCGGGAGGTCCGAGTTGAGAAGGAGGCGGACACCGGTTTGTCTCATGGTCCGCCAAGCGTACGCTCCCTCGATCCGGTCTGGGCCGACACGGTCTTCCGCCCAATCCATGTCTTCTGCCACATGCGGGGGCTGCATGGAAGCAGCGATCCCGAGGTCGGCGAATCGCTGGAAATCGTCAGGATGAACGACTTGGGCGTGGACGATCTTATGCCTCTGAGCCTTTCCTTCGGGGAAGTCCGACAATACCTCCTCGAGGAAGTCCAGGGTCTCCCGGTTCCCGGCATCACCAATGGCGTGAATCTCGGCCTGGAAGCCGGCCTTGATCATCCCAGCCACTAGCTCCTGATCGAAACCATAGTCCGCCCCGCTCGTTCCCCGGTGGCCTGGCATGTCGGAGTAGTCGTCGATCATCCTGGCGCCCCGGGATCCCAGTGCAGCGTCGTAGAACGCCTTCACGGACGCGGTCCGGAGCATGGACTCGGCATCCGTGTCAGGTCCTTTCTGTATCCATTCCTCGCACAGTTCCGGGTCCCTGGCAGCGAGCATGGAGTACACCCTCAGAGGCAACCGGTCCTCGGCCTCCAGGCGCTCGAAGGCCTCCTGGTATCGCCGGTTCGATCCAGCCTCATGGATCGAGGTGTAGCCGTGCTGTGCCATGACCTCCAGCCCGGCCAGGACGTGTTCCATGGTTTCTTCCACGGAAGGAGTCGGGATGTGGTCCTCCAGAAGGAGAATCGCCCGGTTCACGAGCACGCCGGAGGGATCTCCCCGTGCGTCCCGGATCAACTGACCGCCGGTGGGGTCGGGTGTCTCGGCCGTTATCCCGGCGAGATCGAACGCCATCCGGTTTCCCCATCCGGCGAATCCGTGAAGCCCTCTAAGGTACACGGGGTGGTCAGGCACGGCCTCCGAGAGGAGATCCATGGTGGGGTACCGATTGGCCCAGGCTCCCTCATCCCATCCGGATCCGAGGATCCAGGCTCCGGTTGGTGTCTCGGCGGCAACGGCTTCTGCGAGACGGACCGCCTCTTCCTCGGTTTCAACATCCACCAGGTCGATCTGGGACAAAAATTCCCCGAGTTGTACGAGGTGTACATGGGATTCGATCAGGCCAGGGATTACCGTGGATCCCCCCAGATCCATGATTCTGGTGTCCGGGCCTCTAAAGCTCTCACCGTCGGCAGCTGAACCCACGAACAAGATCTGGCCGGCCCGAATTGCCACAGCCTCGGCATCAGGGCGCCAGCCGATCTCGGCATCAAAAGGGGCGTCCGGGGCTGGATTCCCGAGGGCGTCGGGCTCGGTCCAGTCCAGGGTGTAGACACGGCCGTTGGTGAGTAGCAGGTCGGCGAAGCCGGTCCCAGACTCGAAGGAGGTGCAGGAAGGTGCGAAGAGGAGGCAAAGGCAAGCCGTTCCAAACAGCCTCATCGATTTCATGGTCGTCCTCCAGAGGTGATCGACCAGTACCGGGCGACGTCAGACCGAGATGGATGCGCACTCGGCCTAGAAGAGCAGGTTGTGGAGGACAAAGTGCCCTCCCGCCTCACCTTCCACCAGACGGGGGTAGCGGAAACATGCACCCTACCTCCGGGGTTTTCCGTAGAGGCTGCCCGGAAGCCTGCCTTCTGCCGCCGGCAACGTCACCGGGGGGTTTGGCGTCTCAAGGGGGATGCAGCCATCCTGTCGACTCAGGAGAAAGATCCGAATGACCCATCGGTTTTTCCCCCTCCCCAGCGACCCTTCCGACCCGCGCTTACCCGGTACGCTCCTTCTTCTCGGCCTCCTGTTTACGGGCCTTGATCCCGGGCCGGTGCTCGGACAGGAAGAGGCCCCCGAAACCGACTCCCTGGCAGCTCGATTTCAGGTATTCCGGGCCACTGGCCCGATTGACGTGGACGGAGTGCTGGAGGATAGTGCCTGGCGCGACGCCAACCGGCTCCCCCTCCCCTCCGAGTGGTTCCCGGGGGACAATGTACCCGCCCCAGTTGAGACCGAG
>JBDHGR010000573.1:0-3098 GCA_039589815.1 Gemmatimonadota bacterium
AAGGCGGAAGGTGTCCTGAACCGGGAGACCGGCCGGTCCTATCTCAACACCATTCTCTCCCGGGGGGACAGCGCAGATCCGGAGGAGCTTTTTAGAGAGTTCATGAAAAGGGATCCCAATCCAGAAGCCCTCCTCGAGCGCAATCTGGGGCCAGCGCCGACCTGAGGCATGTCCGCTTGGAAAGGGTAGGCACAGGAGCCCTCTCAACCTGCCGTGGGGACCTTCGCAGCCCAACTCCAGTATTACCAACCGACCCCTTTGACCTTCTCGTCCCCGGAGGACCAAATGGACCGCGGGCAGACCTTTCCAGGCACGCGTCGATCCCCTTTCCGCCGGCTTACCCTTTTTCCCTTCATGCTCCTTCTTTCCCTCACTCATCTGCCAACGGGAGTGGGGGGACAAACCCCTCAAGACCGTGTTTTGAACTTTCTGGATTCGGCCAGCGGGTTTCAGCTAATCGGTAACGTCATGAGAGGCGTCATCCAGACCGGTGAGGACATGGTCGCGAGGGTAAACCTGGTGGAGGGTGGGGATTACATGGTGGTAGCCTACTGCGACCCCGGCTGCACCAACCTGGACCTGGTCCTCGTCGATTCGTTCGGGGAGCAGATCGAGGCCGACAGGCTCCCCGATGCTGAACCGATCCTGATGTTCGCGGCGGAATCCACTGGATCCTTCCAAGTCCAGGTGAATGCCGTGGAGTGCTCCGACGTCGGCTGCAGTGTGGCCGTGGGTATCCTCGGGAGCACCTCCGAACCGGGAATGTTGCCCGGAGAGGACATGGCTGGCCGCCTGACTCTGGTGGGAGCCGAGTTGACGAGCCTGGGCTTCACCGAGATCGGAGATGAGAGGATCGGCTCCTTGAACAGCGATCAGATTATCAGCCTTCCAATCACACTCGAAGCTGGGCGTGAATATCGGTTGGCTGGCGTCTGCGACCAGGATTGCCTCGATCTGGATCTGGCCTTGGTGGACCCCACAGGGGAAACTGTTGCGTCTGACATCCTCGAAGACGCCCTCCCAATCCTGGCTCACGTGGCTGACACCACCGGGAACCACCAACTCGAAATCATCATGATTGCCTGCGCCCTGGAGCCATGCGCCTACCGGGTCGCCACCTTTTTGAAGGGTGAGACCGTGGGGCCTGGTGGGACCACATTCTCCGGGGAGTTGGTGTTCCACGATACACACCACGGAGAGCTGGGCCCGGAGGACGACCAAATGGCCGGTGCCTATCTCGAGGTGTACGAGGTGGAAGCCAAAGCCGGGCAGCGGATCATCGTGGATTTGCGATCAGAGGATTTCGACACCCTTCTTCGGTTGCTGGACCCCGATGGCGAAGGAGAGGAAAACGACGACTTCGGATACGACACCGGCCACTCCCATATCGAGATACTGGCCGAAATAGATGGGACTTATGCCGTCCAGGTGACGTCCTTCACGACCCATACCTCCGGGACCTTTGTCCTGCAGATTGCCGTGGTGGAGTGAGATTCCCTCTGACTCCGCACGACCTTGAAGGCGAGGGGATCGCCCCGCCTACCCTGGACGGTCTCCCTTCCCTTCACTAGACTCGAACCCGGAACCTCTTCTTCCTGACCAAAACCCGCCTTCAATTCCCAGGACCCTCTGGAGGCCCAATGTCCGAGGACAAGACCATCTATCACCCTTCCCCGGAAACCATCGAGCATGCCCACGTGCCGGACTATGAAGCGCTCCGGGCCGAGGCCACGGCTGATCCTCCCACCTTCTGGGAGGCCCAGGCCAAGGAGCTCGTGGATTGGTACGAGCCCTGGGAGAAAGTCCTGGACGACTCAGACGCCCCTTTCTTCAAGTGGTTTGTCGGCGGAAAAACCAACGTCGTGTTGAATGCACTGGATCGGCATCAAAGGACCGCGACCCGGAACAAGCTGGCCCTGGTCTGGGAGGGGGAGGACGGAACCCTGAAGACGTACAGCTATTTCGCTCTCAACCGGGAGGTATGCGAGTTCGCCAACGTCCTCAGGAGCATGGGCGTGAAGAAGGGCGACCGGGTAACCATCTACATGCCCCGTATTCCCGAGCTGGTCATGGCCATGCTGGCTACAGCGAAGATCGGCGCCGTTCACTCGGTGGTGTACGGGGGCTTCAGCGTCGAGGCCCTTGGGGAAAGGATCGAGGATAGTGAGTCAAAGGTCCTCATCACCGCCGACGGGGGGTATCTGAGGGGGAAGATCGTCTCGTTGAAAGACATCGCCGATGAGGCCCTCCAGCGTTGCGGGACGGTGGAGCATGTGGTGGTCATTCGCCGCACGGGAGAAGCGGTCCACATGGAGCAGGATCGGGACTACTACTACGACGAGCTCATGGCCCTTCCCGTGGCTCGTTCCGCAGGCGACGGAAGTGAAACGGAGGTCATGGATGCCGAGGATCCTCTCTTCCTCCTCTACACCTCTGGCACCACCGGAAAGCCCAAAGCAATTCTCCACACCCATGGGGGATACCAGGTGGGGGTGGCGGCCACACTGAAGTACGCCTTCGATCTGAAACCGGAAGACCGATGGTGGTGCGCAGCCGATCCGGGTTGGATCACCGGCCACTCCTACATCGTGTACGGTCCTCTGATTCTGGGAGCCACCTCCATCATGTACGAGGGTGCCCCGACCTATCCCTATCCCGATCGCTGGTGGCGAATCGTGGAACGCTACGGCGTCACGATCCTCTATACAGCACCCACGGCCATCAGGGGTTTGATGCGTTTCGGGGATTCCTGGGTGAAAAAGCGAAACACATCCACGCTTCGTCTCCTTGGGAGCGTCGGTGAGCCCATCAACCCGGAAGCCTGGCGCTGGTACCACGAGGTGGTGGGCAAGGGGACTTGCCCCATCATCGATACTTGGTGGCAAACGGAAACGGGCGCGTTCATGATCACGCCTGTTCCTTCCCTACCCCTCAAGCCCGGCTCGGCCACCAAACCCTTCCCGGGAATCCACGCCGAGATCCTGGACGAAGAGGGAAACCAGGTCCCACCCGGAGAGGAAGGGAAGCTCGTCATCACGACGCCGTGGCCATCCATGCTCAGGGGCATCTACAAAGATCCCGACCGGTACATCGAACAG
>JBDHGR010000574.1:0-3607 GCA_039589815.1 Gemmatimonadota bacterium
CTGAAACTCGACACGAGCAGTGAAGGGTATCTCCGAAACGGGGCCACCGTTCAACGGCACCTCCCAGAGGCGCCCTTTAGCAGTGACAAGGAGTTGGTCATTGGAGGTAGACCACCGGAAGCTGTACACCCCCTCGAGATCGGTCGCGACATGCCAGTCATCGGTTCCGAGGTCCTTGATGCCGACCTGTGTGGCCCTGGTCGAATCCCGCAAAAGGAATCCAATGCTCGAGCCGGAGGGTGAATAGAGCGGCAGGAAGGCATCGAGGTGATCCGGCGTGATTGGAACCGTAGCGCCTCCGGTTAAATCTGCTTCCCAGATTCTCCCAGAGGACCCCCGGCCGGCTGTGCGAGTCCGAAACGCCAGTCGGTCCCCGCTCGGATGCCAGTCGGGATCGCTGAGCGATCCTTGGAAACCCATACCTACATCCAGAGACTCCAACTCCCCCGTAGCCACAGAATAGACCCTAAGCTCGGGCCCAGAGCGGAACACCACCCGTTTTCCATCAGGAGCCCACGCCGCTGATCCCATATGTCCGCGAAGGTCGATGCGGCGTTTCTCGCCGGTGGTCAAGGACATCAACCACCGCTCCCACAGCCTCGGGGAGAGAGGGTCAATCACCGAGGAGTAAGAAACCCATTCCCCATCGGGAGAAATGCTCGGGAATGCATAATCGGCGGTATCGCGAACGGCGTCCGTGATTAGCGTCGCCCCACCACCCTCCACGGGGAGCCGCCAGAGCTCGCCGAGTAGATCGAAAACGATGAAGCTGCCGTCACCCGAGATGTCAAAGTTGAGAGCGGTTCCCTCGCTCGTCTCGAAGGTGACCGTGACAGAATCACCAGCACCGCTTGTCCGGCCGCAGACCGAGAGGAGAAGGCACGCTGACATAGCAAGGGCGAGGGCCACGCCGCCCACCAGCCGGGGAACGCCTATCGTGTCTTTCACCGAGTGACTCCAGGGAGAGTAGACTGATACCCGTTCCAGCCCAGTCAGCCACCGAGAGGGATAATGATGATGCGGTTAAGGAATGGGCAAGGACGCCCACTGTACGAGCTTCCGCTCTTTCAGGCGTTGGAGGAGGGCGGGAGTGGGCATGGTCAGTTCCTCACCACATCGACACAGTCGAAGTTTTCAGCCACCTCGATGCTGCCCGATCCCTTGTACCGCGCCTGTTGGGGCCAAGGGCATAATGGCCGGGTCCGGTTCGGCCAGGGCGAACGAGGTCCCGCGGTCCCGATGATCTTGTCAGGGGGGATGCCGTTCTCAACCCAGTCCACAATGGCCGATAGCGCATCAAACCGATCTGTCGCCCGATCGTTGCCCAGAATGTGGCTCCCCCCCAGGACCGCGAACAAACGCACGAAGTCCGATGCCGTTCCGTCGTTGACGCTGTCGACCGCCTCCCACCAGTCGACTATGTCGGCCCAGGAAACATATGGATCAGACACACCCTGGATGATGATCAACTTGCTCCCCCGTTCTTTAAACGCCGAGAGGTCGGTGGAATTAGTTGTCGTAAGCTCCCAAAAGAGTGAATCAGTAGGAGGGTAACGGTAAAAAGGCGCCATGAGCTCCCGCGGATCAGTGTCGAAGTCGAGAGCCAGCAACTGCGCCATCATGCTCGGCGCTATCTGGTTTCTGGTCTGGTTGTAAGGCCCGATCTTAGTGTTACGCCATTGGGTGAAGTATCGATCACCCGCTTTTCCGCCGATACCCGCATCCCACGGCGGATCGGGAAAGAGTAGCTCTCCCCGTGAGTTCCTGGCACCGGTGTGGACCTTGAGGAGTGCCGTCACCTGGGGGGCAGTAAGGCAGTCCGGCTCCTTTGGGCCAGTGCATATGATCCCCGCCAGTCTCGACCCAACCAGGTCATTCGTGCAGGCCGGAAAGTTGTCAACAATCCCGTCGGCCAGCCCATCCAGCGTGTCGCATACCTCCAAGACGGCGTTGGACACCAGCACGAAGTCATCATCGGTGAATGTCTTTGGGAGAAGGGGGCTGCCAAACTCGTCAAATAACCCCTCCGCCCGAGCCACTTCGGCAAACGTCTGCACATTCCACGCAGATCGGACCCCCATCCAAACCCTAAGGATGGGAGGAGCCATGGCAACAATCCCGTCAAAATGGGTCGGATATCGCTGGGATGCCGCCATCCCCTGCTCTCCACCTTCGGAGCCTCCCCAGAGATAGGATTTTTCAGGCATCTTCCCGTAATAGGCTCTAATCAGGGCCTTGGAGGCCTTCGTAACCTCATCGACAGAGTTGAACTTATGGTCGCGGTGCGCCTGCAAATCGATTTCTGAGATCTGGCGAAGCCGCCGGTCCCATCCCCCGTCCTCGTTGACCACGGCGTACCCTAAGCTTAGGGCGTTGTTGAACGGAGGCGCTGGGCCATCGTACAGACCGCTCGGTCCGTTACCCGTTGCGCCGAGCGCATCGGTGAGCCTGCCGTTGCCGCCGCCGGTGCCCTCAAAGAAGAAACGGCCATTCCAGTCGGTGGGCAGGCGCATCCGAAAGTTGATGGCGTAGGGCAGGCCATCTTCCCCCATTCGTTCGTTTATCTTCCCTTGGATTCTGCAATGCTCCGGCAGGGCGACCCAATCGCCTTCCCTCTCGGGATGGGCAGCATCCAAGTGGGCAAAGGTGATCACCGTAGTGGGATTGGGAAGGTCGTCAGCAGTCAGGCTCTTAAGCTCCGCGCACTTCCGCGCTGCTGCCGCCGAGACAGTTTTCGGAACGAGGCTGACCGAGAGAATCTCGACCGTCGTGGGTTCTGAGACTCCGTCTATCCAAAGCCCCAGTTGTTCGATGGGCTTCTCTGCCCACGCTCGGGGTTCCGTCGAGATTCGATAGGTCTGCACCGTGTTGTCACCGACCAGGCGGACCTGAACTCCACGCTCCTCAAAGGGGTTCGCCGTCTGGCCAAGCGGCTCCTCGCCCGGTTCTGAGACATTGAAACTGAGTTGGAGATTACCGGGAGTTTGACTTCGGACCTGGGCTACCGCGTGGGCCCAATCCATTGGATCCCATGCTGGAACCTCTACGTGGACCCCCCCAACTAGGACGCCACGAGCGCTTGTATTCGGTGGGAAAGGCTGAGGGGTCGCCACCTTCCAATCTGGCTGCGGTTCGTCGAACCGCCACTCTACCGCCTCGGGGAGGTCTACTGGCACCTCGGGACCGCCACAACTCAGGATAAGGAGTATGGAAAAGAGGTAGGGCGCACGCCGACCGAGGTCACCCAGGAAGAACGCCAGCTTGGGGGCCGTCATCTTTTTTTCTCCGGGGGGAGGAGGTGCCCGTTCCAGCCCAGTAAGCCACCGGTGCCAAATTGACGTTGCGAGTAAGAAGGGTGCAAGCGTTCAAACCGTGCTGGGCTTTGTGAAGTGCTGTATCTTCGGGTTATATTCGGGTATATGTGGGTGGGCCAGAAAAGTCGCGTCAAGGAAGGTGAGCCGTCCGGAACGGGGCCCCTTCAAAGTCCTGAGAACCAAGGGACTCTCGGACAGGGTGTGTCGTCATTGTGCCGCGGAAGGGGCGTCAGTACGGATAGCTACTCCATAGGTCGCGGGCGGAGCTGCGGGGCTCTGCATCCTCGCTCGTC
>JBDHGR010000575.1:0-4014 GCA_039589815.1 Gemmatimonadota bacterium
GACTTCAAGGCGACTCTGGCTGAGTTCGCAAGCCGTTTCTGGGGTCCGGGGACGCAGGTCCGCTTCAGACCCTCGTTCTTTCCTTTCACCGAACCCAGCGCCGAGGTGGATGTGAAACGGATCATCACACGGTCTGACGGCTCCACAGAGGAGACGGACTGGTTGGAGATCATGGGGGCTGGGATGGTGGATCCCGCGGTCCTGGACAATGTGGGTTACGATTCCGAACGGTTCACGGGGTTCGCGTTCGGCATGGGCCCCGCCCGGATCGCGGCCCTGAAATACGGAGTCGGAGATATCCGAGTGTTTTTCGAAAACGACATCCGCTTCCTCAACCAGTTTGCCCAGCCATGAACGTTTCCTATCAGTGGCTCAGGGCGCTCGTCCCGGAGTTGGTGGCTTCTCCCGAAGAGGTGGCCGAGACCCTTGCCCTTCGTGGGGCTCCGGTTGAAGAGCTCCTCCATCTCGCTCCCGGGCTGGAAGGGCTCGTGGTGGCGAGGGTGGAGAGCGTAGAAGCCCACCCCAATGCCGACCGTCTCTCGGTTTGTCAGGTCGATGGAGGCAACGGCACGACTCAGGTGGTTTGTGGCGCCCCCGTGGTGCAGGTGGGTGGGTATTACCCCTACGTCGCCCCGGGGTCGAAGCTCCCCGGCGGAATGTTGATCAAATCCGTTTCTCTCCGGGGTGTGGACTCCTACGGCATGCTCTGCTCCGAAGCGGAGCTCGAGATGGGGCCCGACGCCGACGGAATCATGCTGTTGGAGGGTGAGTTCGATCCCGGGACGCCCCTGACAACTGCTCTGGGTTTGGACGATTGGCGGCTGGACGTGGAGGTGACTCCCAACCGGGGCGACCTCCTTTCCCACGTGGGGGTGGCGAGGGAGTTAGCCCCGGCCGGGGCCGAGAGCCTGACCCTTTCTCCGATACCGGGGTCTGCAGGGGATCCGTGGGTCCGAAAGGATCGAGCGGTCGATGCGTCTGAAACCCCGCTGCCCCTGGAAACGGGTAAGACCGAAGCCAACGCAGGGGGTGTCAGTGTTCGGGTTCTCCTCGAGATGGGTCAGCCGCTTCACGCTTTCGACCTGGACAAACTCGGTGGCTCGTCCATCGTGGTGCGGAGGGCCAGGGAGGGGGAGGTGATCCGGACCCTGGATGGAGAGGACCGAAGGTTGGCAGAAGGAATGTTGGCCATCTGTGACGCCTCGGCCCCGGTCGCCATTGCCGGCGTCATGGGGGGAGCCGATTCGGAGGTGTCGCAGGAGACTACCGACATTCTCCTGGAATGTGCCCTCTTCAACCCGGCATCGGTTCGGGCAACCCGAAACGGTTTGGACATGTCCACCGACGCCAGTTACCGGTTTGAGCGGGGGGTGGACCCCAAAGGGATGGAGCTGGCGGTCCGCCGTGCCGTGGAAATCATCCTGGCCACCTCAGGCGGGATCCCGGATCCGTCGGTTCTGGATGCCTGTCCCGAGCCCTGGAAGGGACTCGAGGTGACCCTGCGTGTATCCCGTGTGGAGAAGCTTCTCGGGATCGACCTTTCGGAAGCTGAGGTCCGTGACTTGCTTGCCCCCCTCGGGTTTGAGGTGGTTGCCCAATCCGCGGGACGGATGACCTTCTCCGTTCCCGGCTTCCGGAGTTACGACGTGCGGCGGGAAGTGGATCTCCTGGAGGAGGTAGCCAGAACCTACGGTTATGATCGCTTCCCGAGCGACCTGGGTCCCTTCCGCCCCGGGAACGTCCCGGATCATCCTCTCTTTCAGCTGGAAGACGACCTTCGTGACCTTCTGGTGGGCGAGGGTTTCTTTGAAGCCCAGACCATGGCCTTCTCTCCGGAAGACGAGGGCGTGGTGGAGGTCAGCAATCCGGTGTCCAAGGAGGAGGCCTGGCTCCGAACCGGGCTCCTTCCCGGACTTCTGCGGCGGGTAGAGTACAATCTCGCCCGAGGTACCCGGGACGTCCGACTCTTCGAGTTGGGCACGGTGTTTCTGGAGGCCGGAGCGGACCCAGAGGGAGCTCCGAAGGAGGAGCCCCGTCTGGGATTGACCGTCACGGGCGACCAAGCGCCGCTGCATTGGAGTGGGGAACCTCAGGAGGTGGACCTCTGGTATTTGAAGGGCCTGCTGGCTCGTCTCGTGGTTGGGGCTCGTCTGGAGGGGAGTGCCATAGTAGCCGGGGCGCCAGGCATGCTCGGGGTGGTGCCGGAAGAGGCCTTCGCTGTGGTAGGGGCGGATGGCGAACGGGTGGGGTTTGCGGGGCGAATGGAACCGGGGCGGGTGGACGCGCCGGCTTGGGCGGGTCCCGTGTGGGCTCTTGAACTTCAGCTGCCTTGCGAACCGGGCCCCCGACCCGTGCCCGTTTATGAGGCGCCGCCGGCTTTCCCAGGGGTGGATCGAGACCTGGCCCTCCTTCTTCCCAAGGCCATCCGCGTCCGCCAGGTTGATGACTTGATTCGGGAAGCTGCCGGGCCTTTACTTGTGGGCCTCGGCATCTTCGATTTGTATGAGGGGAGGGGAGTCCCAGACGATCATCGGTCCGTAGCTTTTCGGCTGCAATACCAATCGGACCATCGGACTCTTACCGATAAGGATGTTGACCGGTCGGTGACAACGGTGACGAAGCGTCTTCGGGAGGAGCTTGGTGTCGAAACGAGAAGCTGAAGGAAATGGGAAGAACCAGCGGGTCCCCGCCTTCGACGAGCTGGAAGATGCCGTCGATGGCGCCGTAGCTCAATTGAAGGAGCTTCGAGGGAGCCTGGATGAGGCCCATGAAGAGGGCCGGGAGATGAAGGAGCTCCTTCGGCAGTTCAACCAAGGGGAGGACGAACCGACCCGGTTGTTTTCTCGACTCAGGACCTTGGAATCGGAGAACCAGCAGCTCCTTGAAAGGCTTCAGAAAGGCAAGGCGGGTGTGGAGAGGCTGCTGGCCCGTATTCGTTTCCTCGAGGAGCAGGGGTGATGGCGCCGAACAGAGAGAGAACCCCAGTCACCGTTCGCATCGGCGGGGAAGACCATACCATTCGGGCGAACGTGGAGCCCGAGTATACGAAGAAATGCGCCGAATGGGTGGACGACCGGATCACCGAGATCAGGAGTCAGGTGGGCCTCATCGAGAACCATAAGGCTGCCATTTTGGCGGCTTTGTCCATCACCGACGAGATGTTCCAGGCCCGGGAGCAGGTTGAAGATTTGAGGGAAGCCACGGCAAGAAAGGCCGAATCCCTGGTCTTCCGGCTGGAAGGCGCCATGGAGCAGACCAAGAAGATACCCTCGAAGGATTAGGGGTTTTCCCCCGCGACGAACCAGGGCATCCCAAGCCCCATCGTCGACCTCCTTGATTTTGCAGGGCCGTAAGTCCTATAGTTTCACTGGCTTTTGGCCTTTTCCCTGTACCCGGTACGTCGAGTGCGGGGGATCGTATATCCATCGCCCACCCTTCGGATGCTCAGGCGTCCGAGTTCCGGAGTGCATAGATGAATCCCCTGGATATCGCGCTGGCGGTCATCGCCGCTGTGCTTGCCGTATCGGGCTTTTTTCTCGGCAGAGGCCGAGAAAGGGCCCGGCAAGCACGAGAACGTGAAGCCGCCAAGGACGAAGCTTCCCAGATCCGAAAGAAAGCCAGGGAGGAGGCCGAGAGTCTCAAGGAGTCCGCTCTCCTGTCGGGAAAGGAAGATGCTTTCCGTCTTCGGGAGGTTTGGGAGAAGGAAGAGGATCGCCGGCGGGAGGAAGTCGAGCGTCTGGAGCGGAGGCACAACGAGCGGTCAGAGTTCCTGGATCGGAAGTTCGACAGCCTGAGTGAGCGGGAAGGCAACCAGGAAAACAGGGCTCGGGAACTGGATCGAATGGATCAATCCCTCCGGGACCGGAGCCAGAATGTCGATGCGCTGGAAGCGGAGGCTCGTGAGAGGCTGGAGGGGTTGGCGGGCCTATCCAGCGAGGAGGCCAAGAAACAACTCGTGGACGCCATGTTGGACGAGGCGAAGGCGGAAGCTGCGAAAGACCTCCGAGACATCAA
>JBDHGR010000576.1:0-3075 GCA_039589815.1 Gemmatimonadota bacterium
CGCACAGGAAGATCAACGTGACCACTGCGGAAACCGCCAGGATGACTCGCATGAGCATTCTCCTCTGACTACTTTCGCGTCACGTACACGTAGTAGGCGCTGAGCATTGTCCCCTTGCCCTGAAACCAGGTGTGCAACGCCATGGGGCCCTTTTCGAGTTCAACGGTGAAGACGGCCGCGGTGTCGCCGGACTTCACTACCTTTGTCAGCCCCTCGAATCCGTACGGCCACTTCTCTCCGATCGACATGTGGTGGTAGCCGCTGATGTACAGATATGCACGGCGAATCGGTAATTCGCCCCGGCCATTCTCCCCGCCTTCCACCACCGGCCGATCGAGCTCCCTCGGCCACCGGCGCAATTCGAATTCGTAAACTCCCGCTTCGGCAACGTCCAACAGCCAGTAACCGCTCTTCTCGATGCCGGCGCGGACCTGCGCCTGTTGATCCACGAACACATCCAGCCACTCGCAAGCCGTCAACCTCGACGGGTTTTCGTGATCACTCCCGATCACCACACGCTGGGGTTCATTCGCCGTCGGTCCGACCTCATCCCACCAGGCGTAGAGGTGCTCGCGCATTCGCTTCACCACCTCTGGGTGCTGATCGATCACGTTGGTTTCCTGAAGCGGATCCGATTCCAGATCGTAGAGCTCACGGTCTTCGAGCAGGCGCCACCGCTTCCACAACACCCCCGCGTGATCCCGGGTCATGATCGACTGTGAATACGGTGTTGGATAGTTTATGAATGCCGGCATGCGGCTGTAGTTGATGATCAGCATGCGGTCTTTGGGGACCTCCGCCTCACCTCGCAAAACCGGGGCGAGACTCATCCCGTCGAACTCCTGAGAAGATTCGATCTCGCAGAGATCCAGCAGGGTCGGAAGAATGTCCTGAACCTGCGTCAGACCGCCGATGTCCCGTGGTTTGGTGAACCCTCCATTCGGCCAGCTGATGAAGAGTGGAACCCGGTGGCCCCCTTCCCAGAGTTCGGTCTTCTGTCCGCGCATCCCGGCGTTGAAATAGCGGGGGCCGTGGGTGCTTCCGTTGTCCGTCATGAAGATGAGGATCGTATCGTCCAGCAGGCCCTCCTCGGCGAGGAAGCTCATGAGCCTGCCCATGTTCGTGTCGATGTTGCGCACCATGCCGAGGTATTTACTCAGTTGGCGTTTCAATCCGCGGCTCATCTCCGCGAACTTCGGATCGGCCAAGGTCTCGGCAATCGCGGCTTCGTCCTCCTCCTTCGCAATCAGCGGCCCATGGGGCGTGTTGGGGGCGATATAGGCCAGGAAGGGCTTTCCCGCCTCCGCCGATCGCTTGATGAAGGCCATGGCTTCGTTAAAGAAGACATCCGTACAGTAGCCTTCAAAGGACTCGGGTTTCCCGTTGCGGATGTAGGTGTCGTCGAAGTAGTCGTTGCCCCAGGAATCCGGCACCGACCCGATGTGGGAGGACGGGAACCAGACGGTTTCCTGGAATCCGCGATCGTCGGGCCGGAATGGGTAGTTCGCACCCAGGTGCCACTTGCCGAAAATCCCGGTGGCGTAGCCGGCCTCTTCGAAGAAATTCCCCATCGTCGATATTCCCGGCCGAAGCAATGCCCGCCCACTACTCACATTGATGGCCCCGTTACGGGCGGCGTCCAGACCGGTGAGCAGTTGTCCCCGGGTGGGCGTGCACATGGGAGAGACGTGGTAGTCGCTGAAACGCAGACCCTCATCGTGGAGTCTATCCAGATGAGGCGTCTGCACCACCGGATTTCCGTGGACGGACAGCTCTGGATAACCTTGATCATCGGTCATAACGACGATGACATTGGGCTTCGCAGCCCACGCTGTCGTGGCGTGGGCGCCGGAGAAGAGACACCACGTGGAAAGTACGACTGACGTGAAGCGATGCATCAAAGTACCGAGAGTTGGCCTATTTGCGAACTCCGTAAAACGCCCCGTCGCCATAATCGCTGTTGACATCCCCCTCAAAGATGTCACCGTCGATGCTGCCCTTGAACTCGAGACCGAGAATGTCGGGGCATGCGAAGCTCGCGTCGTTGCCCTCGGACACGACATTCTCGAGATCAGCGGTCTCACCTGACCATTCAGCCTGGGCGGTGCCGGTCAGATCGGGATTCACGACAACCGTCACGTCAAAATCCTTGGCGCCCATGGAGATGGTCAGCGTCCATGAACCCACCAGTGGACTCTCCTCGCCGTCGCCGGCCGTCGCGTTTCCGGCAATGGCACACACTGCTGCCAGGGCCACTAAGATGGCCGCACCCTTCATCCAGCGTTGACTTGTTTTCATGGCATCATTCTCCTTCCTCGTTGTGATGACTATCTTCCACCGAGTCGCCGCTACTCTCCGATCCGGCCACGATACGAGGCAATCCTCCCGAGCCCGATTTCGGTGCCTTCGCTGTCCGGGTTCTTCTCGCCGGTGACCGTGACACGCAGCGTGTGCTCGCCGTCAGGAAGGCCCGTCAACCAGACCGCGCTGACCTGTCCGTTCCAGCCCGGCGTCTTGCCATCCTTGCTCTTCAGGTACATGTCGCGTGTTCCCATCGGCTTTCCGTCGACGGTCACTTCGAGAATCCCGCCGTTCTTCCGGACCCAGCTTTCGACGAAGACCGCGGTACCGGGGAACCTGACCTCCATGTAGTCACCCGCATTTCCGGAGGAACGGAGTCCGTCCTTTTGCCAGAGTTCTTTCCAATCGCCTTCCCAGATGATCCGGTTGTCGGTGAGCCAAAACCCATCCGTCGGAATCAGGTTGGCGAAAGCAACCTCGGCGGGGCCTTGAGGCGCCTCAAAAGGCTGAACTTCAATCGAGACGGCGCCGTCAACTTCCTTGCCGCCGTGCGCCTTGACGTTCGCAATGCCAAGATCGAGACATGCCTTCGACGCGGTCTCGATGGTGTAGATGGTGTGTGAGAACTTCTCGTCCATGTAAGGCGCGATAGCGTCCTTGACGTGCTCCGGCAGAGATTCATGGCCCACCATCGCACCGAGCACGCCGGCGGCCGTCGATGGGTTGCAGTCGGAGTCCTGGCCCGCTCGGGTCGAGATCTCGACCGACTTGTCG
>JBDHGR010000577.1:0-4971 GCA_039589815.1 Gemmatimonadota bacterium
AGTCCCATGTCGTCACCCTGGTTCGAGCCCGATATGATCATCGCCGATCCCATTCCCACCCCTACTCCGACCCCCAAACCTATCAATGAGCACTTCCACCAGCGCCGTCTCCCCAAGGAGATTTCAATCTCCTCCACAGCATCATACGGGCACTGTACATCCCTTCCACCCACTACGGCGGCGACCACTTTGTCCTCGAGAGAGATGATCGTGGCCGTCTGCCTTGTTACCTGACATTCCGGTGCGGTCACCCTCACCCGGTCGCCCGGCTTCAGCAGAGAGGTTTCTTGGGCGGTTGAGGTCCGCAGGACGGCTGAAACCGCAATGAACGCAAGACAAACGGCGGTTTTCGGGTATCGCATCCCTCACCTCCTCAATCGAATGGACACCCCAATCCCAGGGCCGCCTTCCAACGAGAGATTTAGGTAGGGTTGAACAGGTGGGAGGGGGACCTTCCTCCATCCTTCTGATCCCCGCGCAACCCCTACCAGACTGCCAACAACCAGACCAGAGAGGCCACCCCACACCGCGCCCAAAAAGACCAGGAAGCCCTTGGAACAGTCCTCTGCTCCACTGTTGCAATGAAAGAAGAATAGTCCGGCGGTCACGCCCCCAGCTGCCCCGATTCCTAGACCCGCCAGGGAGCTTTTCCACCAATGCCGTTTTCCCAAGGAGACTTCGAGGTTTTGCACCGCATCGAGTGGACAGGTGTGGTCACCCCTGTCGTATCTCAGGAGCAGGGAGTCGTCCTTCAAACCCCGGAACTCAAACTGGCCCACCAAGATGCTGCAATCGGGCGCGGTCACTCGGACTCTTTCGCCAAGATTGAGCTCGAGAGGCTCTTGAGCCCAGGTCTCGCCCAGGTGGGTAAAATGGAGGAATATGAAAGCCCAGATGACCCTCTTCAGTGCGAGCACCCCCACCCGGCAGTGATCCGTTTCCGGGATAACCAACATTGGACCCTTACCCCACGGATGTCTGTTTGCCTGCGTCCGTCGATCTGGTAGTTGATAGGGTTAAGAATATGACCCTGAAGCCTACACGCAAGGAAACACTTGGCGTCTGGAGTCGGTGGATTCTGCCACGGTGCCGGTGGCGTCGGCGGGATGGAGACGAGGTCCATTTGGACCTTCCTGCCAAGTCAGGTTCGAGGTCCGATCAGGACCCAACCTAGGAACGGACAATCAGCGGGTTGGAGGGGGAGGTCATCATGTCGGTGTCCCGTGGTCCTGGGTTCCCGTGGTGATTGAGGATTCCGAAAACTTAATGTAGTTAACTTCCCCCCCGTTGACTTGCGCTGGATGGCGTTGGTGCATGGCTCCGGGCTTGGCGTAATGATAGGGTGAAGTCATCCCCTACCGGAGTCGCTACCCATGAAGTACCCGAAGCGGAGTCAGTACAAGTACGCCAAGTCCCGGTATCGGATCCGGAATTGACCTGAGTTCGAAGCAGGTCTACGCCGCCGTGGTGACCTGACCGTCTGGCTTTCGGATGCTGCGCTCGATGCCTGGCAAGCTCCGCCCAGCGGGAAACCGGGCGGCCAACGCATCTACGCGAACATAGCGATTGAAACGGCGCTCACTCTCCGCATGATCTTCCATCTCCCCCTCCACCAGACCGAAGGCTGCCTGCGTTCCCTGACTGCCCTACTCGAGCTTGAGCTCCCAATCCCCGATCACACCACCCTGTCCCGGCGACTGAAGAAACTCGGTGACATCAACTTCCGGAGGCTCGCCACAGATCGACCGATCCATCTGCTCATCGACAGCACAGGTCTCAGGATTCACTTCGGCCACCTTCGAACGCCGCCAAAGCGGAGGGTTTGGCGGAAACTCCACCTGGCGGTCAATGCAGACACCGGCGAGGTCCTTTCTGCCGAGCTGACCCATCGACGCACGGCGGACTGTGCGCGGGTGCCCGGTCTATTGGACCCAATCGATGATCGGGTGGCCTCCCTCATGGCCGACGGCGCCTATGATGCGGGCGCGGTCTACGAGGCTGTTCAGGAGAAAGGAGACGGACATCGGGTAAGGGTGCTCGTCCCGCCGAGCAGGGGTGCCCAACCGTCTTCAATTCGGTTGCCCGGCCAGAGGGAGAGGAACCGGAACATCCGGTCGATGCGAAAGTCCGGGCGGCAGGAGTAGTACACCGGCTCAGGCTACAGCAGGCGGAGCCTGGTAGAGAACGCCGTGTTCCGATACAAGAGCATTTTAGGCCAGCGCATGAGGAGCCGATCCCTCGGGAGCCAGCGAGCCGAGGTCAGGCTCGCGTGCAAGATCCTGAACACGATGACCAGGCTAGGGATGCCCGACAGCGTCAAAGTGGGGTGAGAACGGCCTGGGGGGAGGGGGGAATCTGTGCTCACCCCTGAGCCATGCACCGACGCCGTGGAGCACCATCAGTTGGTGCCGGAGCGCAACGTTCTCAAGAGTGAGATCGCGGCGATTCTTCAGCGCGGAAACGACACTCCACCCCACGATACGTACCCAATCCCACATCGACACCGGATTTGACCGGACCATCTCCTGTTTCGCCTGCCGCGCCCCTCAAAACACCTGCTCAAAGCCGAGGTAAAACCCTCGATCACCCTCTGAGAAGCCGACAGATACGATAGCCCGTAGGTCTGCCAACTGAGGATACTCGGAAATGTTTGGCGCCACCCAGATCCCCAACCCCACCCCCGTATGCCACCTCCGGGAATCCTCCTCAGCGAGAAAGACCCGGCCGGTGTCCACGAACGCGAGGCCGCCGATTTTCGCTGGGAGGGCGAGTGTCAGATGGAACAGCTCAGCCCTACCTTCGATCGATCCGTAGACAACTCCGTCACCTAGGTACCTCTCGTCTTTGAGTCCCCGCACGGAGTTCTCTCCTCCGAGGTGAGCGCCTATAAAAAAGGGAAACTCGCCGAAGACCTTGGCTCCTCCAAGGCGGAGGCCCAGTTGAGGATAGGGATCTTTCGCACGTGTTACGGTAAAGGACACCTCACCATCGAGTGCTCCAAACGTCCCCCGGTCCACCTCGAGCCACTGGGGCTGGAGCGAGCCCCCAATCCGCATCCGTGCCCCTGAGACCGAACTCTCCTGATCCGTAGGGCCGCTCATTCGCGAGGAGGTTCTTTCCTGTCTCCGTCGTGTCCGAATCCGCCCACAGGCCACGGGCCCCAAGATCGATTCGGAGTCGAAGATTTGACGAAAACCTGAGGCCAGCCCGCACATCGGTGGTCAGGACGCTGGGGCTGAAGAATTCCGGGGTTCCTTCAAAGCCTGTCTCGTTCCCGAAGCCGTAGTAACTATTGATCTTAATGGGCGAATGAAGCGCCGTGGCGAAGAGGTGGACGTTATGTCCTATGTTTGGGGTCTCATACTCCGCTTCTACGATGGGCTTCGAGGGACCGGTGGCAAACGCAATCCTGGCAGCAACCCGGTAACGGAAGGGGTCCTGTTCGAACCCATACCCGACACGGGCTGCACCCACCCCGAGGACGATCCCCTTAGAACTACTGTATCCGGCCTTCCCCAAGGGAAGCCAAACCCCACCCCAATCTGGTGTCCCAGGCCCAGTGCCGTCGTCGTGCCAATACTCCGGAGGTCGAGGGCGTCGGTTCCGCAGTCGAATTCCCTTTCCAGCGGGGACACTGCCGGTATCTTCATCGTCATAAAAGGCGACCAGACCACCCCGGACCGGGCTTCGCACGTCGAAGTCATCGTCGCCGCCTCCTCCCATCACCCGCAATCGGATACTGGAGTCTCCAGCTCCCTCCAATACGACAAAATCATCGCCGCCTTTGAGGTAGAGCCTGATTTCTCGGGTTTCTCTCGGGTCGAATATCCGTCGGAAGTGCGCTGGTCCCGAGGGTGCCGCACTCGCCCCATCCCGCGCAAACACCGCCACCTCGATACGTTCACCTTCCAGACGTCGAATTTGGGCGTATTCAGGGTGATCCGTCCGGAAAATGTCGGCAAAGCCGTTCACGATCTCGTAGAGCTCAGAAGCGGCGGCCGGCAGCTTCTCTCGTCGGGATTTCAGGGCGTGTTCGAGTCTTGCGCCGGCAACCTCATAATGGGCGGCCGGGAGAGCCCGCACTGCGTTCTCAATTACCGAGTCGGATAGGCGCTCTTGCAGGTCCGTGACCACTTCATCCCAGTCTTCTCGTGAAAGCCCGACTAGAAAGGGCCGATCCATATCCCATGCGTTTCGGGTCAACCCTAATACGGATGGCATATCCTCGCCGAAGGTGATCGTCCGGGGGTCGATTAGACGAACAAGCCAAGCTCCTGCCCCATCGAAATCCGCGAACACCTGATCCCGGTCTCGGGGCAGGGGGCGCCAGAGGTACCCTCCCTCAGGGTCTTCAAACCGCGCCCAAAGCCAGTTTGTCTTGTTACGGTCGCGGTCGCCAAGGAGGAGGTCCAAAAGGCGCGCCCGTAGGAACTCATGTGCGTCCAGGCGGTTTCGGGGGTCCTCTTCGAGGTCGTCCTTGAAGTTCCCAGTGTTTTTTATGGACCGGGACCCTGCGAAACCGGCCGTGTTGTCTTCGCCCTCGTCAGGTCGCTCCTCGAAAAGTACCAGCTCACCGGCAAACATCTCCCTGAACTCGCCTAAACGGGGGTCATCGGGTACCTGAAACAAGGTTGGCGACGGATGGAGGATTCCGGCCGCTGTAAGGATACGGTCAGCCACTACCGCTCCAGTCGGATGAAGCTTGGCCACCTGACCCTGGAGAGTCCGGGCGTAGATCGTCCCCTGAAGCTCCAGCGGAAGACTCTGAGCTGGGAACTTGTCGACTGTTCTTAGTACATATCTTTGACCGTCAGCGCCCAGTACGTGCAGCGTCCGGGTCATAAAATTCCCTCCGAGCCTGACCGGTTTTAGCCCACCGCCGCCAAGGGATCCGATTTCGAGGACCGGGACCCGGATCGGAGTTCGCCACAGTTCGCGGTAGCCCTCGCCGATGATGGGAGCGAGGATCGC
>JBDHGR010000578.1:0-3060 GCA_039589815.1 Gemmatimonadota bacterium
TCGTCTCTAGCCCACTCGGGGCCTCCTCCTGCCCCCGATCCCGCAGCGACTGCACATGTGGCATAACGTTCTGAAGTTGCCGGCGCGGCGCTCCTGCGCCGTGCTCACTTTAGCGAGCTGCGCGAGCGAAAGCGGCAACTTTTTTGTTATACGCCGGAGCTCAACCGCCCCGGTCTTTCTCCCCCAACACGAATCCATTAGAACACCCGGTCATCCGCTGAGGGGAAGGCCCCTTACTCTACTCTGGAACCGCATGCTCAAAACGATCCTTTCCCTGCCAGAAGGGACACAACGGACACTCACTACCCTCTGGATAATCCATCCCCTCCTCGTGAGGACATCCGATAATCCCCTCGGCTACGGCAACCTGCTGGACACCGTGCTTCCGAAGAAAAGCTCCAACTTCCTTTCCGATACCCGGGTCCACTCGAACATCGAGCTTGTCCTCAAACCACCGTTCCAGGAGGGTGACATCGGTGGCCCCCTCCGGCACGATGCCCACAGCGACTTTTGTAGCGTGGCGGTTGTCCGGTCCGTAAAACGCGATCGTCCCGATGGTCCCACCGGATTTGCTTCGCTTCGATTTCTGCTGGAACTCGACACTCCAGGATTTCTTTTTCATTCTGCGTTACCCTTTGTTGCTTCTCTCATTGGCCCGGAAGCGCCTGCGGCCGCCCGATAGACCGTGGGTCGAACGGAAATTCCCTTTCCTCCTCTTCTTCCTCAGCCCCATATTCTCCGTCTGTGAGCCCTTCGCAAGTCCTGCATTTCCTGGGATAGCCCACCGCTTCTTCCAAATAGATCCCGCATTGTTCGCACACCAACCCGTCGAGCAATAGATCCACCATCTCACTCACCAATCCACTCCATTCAGGCCAGACAATCCAATTGCAGAGGCTCTGGCGTATAACGTTCGGAGGTTGCTGGCGCGGCCTCCGTGCCGCGCTCTCCGGAGCGAGCAGAGCGAGCGCGGGCAGCAACCGCAATGTTAACAGTTGGTGCGGGCGACCGCCTGTCAGTTCCCCTCCCGCATCGCCCGATAGCATCTTACCGCTCCCTCCAAGCTGAAAGCCGGTTCCTCGTCCTACCCATTCCGCTTCTTGGGCAAGGGTCCCTTCGGAGGTGAAGCCGCGCTTCGACCCAATTTCGCGGAATCATGCTGCGGCGCCTCCTCGGGGGGGATAGGGTGGCACCCCTCAAACGCGGGGTGGCGCGGGGTCGCCTCCAATTCCTTCCTTGTTCGTCTCCTATCCGCGGCTTTCAGCGACTCTTTCGTTTGTGCCCGCACTGTCTGTTAACGTTCAGGAGTTGCTGAACCGGCCTCACCGCTCCAGTTCCTAGGTCCAGCTTCGGTTCCGACTGAAATCGAGTTTCCATGCTCCGCGCGATCAAGGCCGTTTGGGACGGAGGCCGCCTCCGGCGGCCGCAGCCAGCAACTCTTTTGTTATAAGAAGTCGGCTGCTCACGGCTGACGCGGACCGTCGGTCGGGAGGCCGTCAAACTCCGTCACTATACTTAGCCAATCGGCTCGGGGTCGGGGTTGGGGCCGTTCACCCGATCTCCCATTCCACGGATACCTGAACGGAGATGCTGACACCAATAGGGACGATCTCGGCCGGGACAAAGCTGGTAGCCGAAAGGCTTGACCTTCCCCGCAATAGAATCGCCTGATCAAAGCCAACGGAACTCCGAGTCGAACTCGTAGAGACTAGCTTCATCAGTCTCATCCCTTGGGCCTCCGCCATCACCCGGGCATCCCGATTGGCCTCCTCGGTGGCCAGCCGAAGCGCCTCGTCCCGCCCCTCGCGCTCAAGGGTGGTCCGATAATCAAGCCGCTCAATGGTTGTGACTCCTGCAGCGACAGCGGACGAGAGGAGGTCTCCGACCCTATCCAGGTCCCACACCCGTAAGCGCACAAGCGAATTCGCCTGGTAATAGGTCACCCTTTCCCCACCGGCCGAAGCTGTGCGGGGACGCAAATCGATCCTCGATGTAGGTAGGGAATCCCTGGGAATCCCCAAGGACACGAGAGTGTCGGTGACCAAGTCCAGGAGCCGAGCCATATGGACGGCCGCTGAATCGGGTCTTCCGGCCTCAACCTGCACGCCCAGCACAAGCGCCGCATGATCGGCAGGGTACTCAACCAACCCGTTTCCGGTAGCACTGACGATGGTCGCGGTGGAGGTGGTTTGGGCGCAGAGGGGCACGATCAGTAGACCAAGAAAGGCGAGAGCGAACAGGGTTGATCTCATGGATACCTCCATAATCTGTAGTTGTGAACGCGTTGGGATCGGTCTCTTCATTCCAAGGCGGATCTTCCCTCACCGATTCGGACAGAAGCTGGCCTCAGATAGTCCTCAAGCCGATTGAGATGGCATCTGATCTCAAGCGGAGCTTCCATGTTGCTCCTTAACAGCGGGGTGGTCTGACCTGTTTGGCTATCCCGTGTCTCCCCTTTTATGAGAATCGCCTCAACGCTGCTTCCGCCGATTTCTTATAACGTTTACGGGCCTCCGAACCGGCCCCACCACCTATGCTGAAATCTTTCTGTTTTCCTAACCAAGCTACCCAGCTCTGTTCCTCGACTTGCTCCTGGCCGGTTTCGTCGAAGGCCGCCCTCCGGGCGGCCGAAGCCGGAGGCCCAGGTGTTATGAGGAGCAGGACAGCGCATGCCCAAGGTGTCTGCTCCCCCATGTCCCTCTCGGAGCCTCAAACCTGGACCGAGAGGAGCCGACGGCCGTTTTCCCGCGATGCAGTCTCTGGTCCAATCAGGGTAGCCCGCCCCGGTTTCGTCTGCTAACTCCCCGAGAGTCTTCCCGTTCCGGACCAAGGGGAGGTGGGGTGCCCCTCAAAATGCGGGGGGCGGGGCGGGGGTTTCGTTCTCTTTTCTCCTCATCTGAAAGGCTTCGCTCGGTGACACCAATCCGGCGGCGCTGGACTGTTTCGCATAACGTTCAGTAGTTGCCGGCGCGGCCTCCGTGCCGCGCTCTCCGAGCGAGTTCATCGAGCGAAGGCGGCAACTTTCTTGTTAGGAGAAGTCGGTGCCCCTCGGTACAGACA
>JBDHGR010000579.1:0-5661 GCA_039589815.1 Gemmatimonadota bacterium
CGGTATTCCCCTCATGTAGATCAGATCGGGGGGCAGGAGTCCTCTGTGCCATTCGTGACCGCCTGATAAGCCTGGTTCCCGGTCGCAAGAGCCCTTTCCTGCTGACGGCCTACACCCTTAACCCCAACTCGATCACGCGAAATCATTCCCGCTCACGATCCCCCACCTCGTTCGCTTCAAGGGATTCCCCGAAGTTGATCCAAAAGGTACGTGAATATCAGTGCGTCCCGGAAAGCTCTTTCATGTAGGGTCACCCCCCCGCCGTGCTCACCCTCTATGGCTTCGTAGAAATAGACCGAGTGGCCCTTCTCCTCCATCTTGGCGGTCATCTTCCGCGCATCCCCGGGAGGGGCCCGATCATCCGTCCTCGCGGTAACGAAGAGCGCCATCGGATAGGTCTTCTCTGTTGACACATTATGGTAAGGGGAGTACTGCCTCATGAACTCCCAGTCGTTCGGATCTTTGGCATCGCCGAGCTCATCGGGATCCGAGACCCCATACAAATCCAGCACAGGGTTTAGAACAACCGCCGCGTTAAAGAGCTCGGGGCGTTGTGTGAGGACCGCTCCGACTAGCAGTCCACCGTTGCTGTGTCCCATGATACCGAGGTGTTCGGGCGAAGATATGCCCCTGGCAATGAGATCCTCGGCCACAGCAATAAAGTCCTCGAAAGCCCGTTGGCGGTGTTCTCTAACGGCAGCTCGATGCCAACCTGGACCGAACTCACCGCCACCCCTAATGTTTGCCAAAACGTAGACACCCCCGCGTTCCAACCAAGCCACTCCCAGGACGGGATCGTAATCGGGGACCATCGAGATGCCGTACCCCCCGTAACCATCAAGGAGCGTGCGGTTTCGTCCGTCGAAAGCCATGTCCCGGCGGTGTACGATGAAATAGGGGACACGAGTCCCATCCACCGACGTCGCCTCATTTCGGTTAACCGTGTAAGGCCCGGGGGGGAACTGTGGCTCCTGCTGCCTTACTCTGATAACCGTACCATCTTCCTCTGCTAGGCTCAGGGTAGGCGGCAAAAGGAAACCGTCCGACGTGAAGAGGAATCGGTCCGAGCTTCCGATCCCACCTGAGAAAAGGGTGCTGGCATGCTCCGGTGTGTCGAGAGGATCCAGGATCCACCGTCCGTTTTTCCGGCGGTGGCGGTACAACTCTGCGGTCGCATCCCGGAGAATGTTGACGAGCAGAAGGTTCTCGGTCAGTGAAAACGATAGGACGTGCGCCCGTTCCTCGGGACGAAAGACAACCTCGAAGTCACTATCCCCCCCTAAGAACCCCTCATAATCGATGCTAAGGAGTGACCCTTCAGGGTAGGTGGCACCGGCCACGCTCCAATCGGATCCCAGAAGGACCGCCAGCATCCCCAGACCGGGATTGGTCCGAATGCGCGCATCCACAGGTATGCGAAGTTCCCGGAGTTGGCCTTCGTGCAGGGCAAAACGAATCGTTTCGGATCTGCTCGCCCGGTACATGATGAGGGCATAACTGCGTCTACCGCTACGCTCGACAATAGGAAACACCCACGCACCTGGGGAGTCGGTTTCGAAGATGATCTTGGCCTGCTGGAGAGGGGTGCCTCGATCCCATTCCTTGACGACCTGAGGCAAACCGGTTTCTGTCGTGGTCCCTTCTCCGAAGTCCGTCGCAACATAGAGGGCGTTCACGTCCTTCCACTCATAGAATGTCCTGGCCTCGGGAAGGGAGAATCCTCCCTCGACAAACGCTTTCCGTTCCACGTCGAACTCGCGGATTTCGGCGGCATCGCTTCCACCCGGAGAGAGGCGCACCATGCAGCGAGTATTCTCTGGTGGAAGGCATTGAGCACCCTTGAATACCCAGTTCTTTCCTTCGACTTGGCTAAGGGCATCGAGGTCCAGGACGACCTCCCACTGGGGTTCACCCCGGAGGTACAACTCAAGGGCGGCTCTCCTCCAGACGCCCCGGGCATCCAGCCCCTCTTGAAAGAGATCGTAGACGAAAGCCCCCAGGACCGTCGGAGGGGCCATGCTCTGTTCGGAGCGGTAGGACTCAAGGTTCCTTCCATAGAGGGTGTCAAAGACGGGATGACTCTGGAGAGAGGCAAGAGTCTTTTCATTGTGAGCATCCACCCAGTCAACGGCTTCCACACCGTCAACATCTTCTAGCCATCGGAAGGGGTCATCGGCTGTCTGATCCGAGGTGGAGCAGGCCCAGAGGAGGATCGCAGTGACTAGGGTGGTCTGCGTTCTCATCGGAATCCTCTCTCGTTCCTTACTCGAAGTAGCTGGCTCTCGCATAACGCCTCGCGGGCTGCCGGCATTCGCCAAGGGCGCGACGTTTGCTCCCTGCAACCGGCGTGACCGCAGGGGAAGGATCCGAAGGGCCACGAGCGACAGCGAGTCAACGGCATGACCGCTGTTTGCAGGCAGGTTAGCTCCCTGGACCAGTAACCGCCCCGCGAGGAATTCCTCAAACGGTTCCGAAGATTGATCCGGTGGGTCAGACGCTGCCCCCCTGTCCCTCCAGATTTGGGAACCATACGATTTCTTTTCGAAGGCCCCAGATCGTCTCGCCTACGCCAGCGGCGGGACGGTCAGACCTCACATCTACGGCCCGCCGGTGGATTCTTGCCAACGGGAACGGACCTTGGTCGCGAGACGCTCAGCTTCCGACTGTGAAGCCTGGATTGAGACGTCGAGCGGGCTACCCGAAATTGTATCACGGATCACAGGAGCGGCCTTGACCTGACCGTCCAAGATGAATGCCATTCTCCGGCCGATGTTCTCCGCCGTGGCGCGGCGAATTCGCTGTTGGCCCTTCTCAGTTAGCTCGATAGAGAGGAGGAGCTGGCCTGATCGGATTCCCGGCGCGATTGCATGAACATCGGAGTCGGAAACCAAAGGTGTGGGACCTAGAATCAGACGCTCTCCATTCAGCATGGCCTGTTGCGACCCTTCCGATGGCACGTCCTCTACCAAACGAAACTCGATCAGATTCGCCTCGCTCGGCGCCGGGGTTGAGACTTCTGCCCGGCAAGCCGCGAAGCCCACCAAAATGCTCATGAATGCTTCGCGACACCGGTGAATTAGGCGAATCTCGTTTAACTCTGGGATAGCCCTCGGACAACCCTCCTCATTTCAGATGTACGACCACTTGCCTGCTAACTGCCTCCCTACCCTTTCAAGAGAGAGGTAGGGGGCTGGGCAGGGCCTTGGACCGTCACATTTCTGATAAGAGCGATCTGTAAGGAATGAGCAAGGACTCACCACTTGGTTACGTTTTTCGCCTACTCTGGTTTCATCAAAACCCAGGTATGCGACCAGGCCAGCGAGAACGGATCGAACGGGAGGAGCAAAGCCGGGATACCATCGAGGAGTGGTTCGAGTGGTTGAATGACAGGTTGACGGACCAAGAGTAGAAGGTCCCTCCAATCCCGGCACACATTGCCCACAAAAGCTGGGTACCAAGGGAATCCTGATTGAACTCCCAGTCCTTGCCCCCACCATACCCACAACCCATGATTCTCCTTGGTGGCTGACTGGGATGGAACGGGTACGGTACTCTCACCGGATGCATCAACGTGGCATCCCGAGCTTTTGAGAGGAAAAGACACAGTAGCTGGTCCAGCACAGTCTGATCCGAGGTGAAGTTTTGTGGAGAAAAGTGACCCGAAGAAATGAATGGGAGGAGCCTTATGGAAAAGTCACACGTCCTTCTCTTGGTTGTCCCCTTCCTCCTGGCCCTTCCAAGTGAAAGTGAAGCTCAGGACCGGGTGAGGCCTTATCTGAACGTTGGATACGTGACCAACATTTCAAAATGTGACGAGTGTGACAAAGCGGATACCGGAGGTTCAATCAGGGTTGGGCTTTTTACACAGGGGAGATTGGGGTTCTATGCCGGTTACCTTTGGTTTAAAGAACATCATCCGGATTACATAGATTACGATGACGAAGGTACACTCCTTATTGCGGGGATCGATCTCCGCTTCCTGAGAACCGGGGGTGTGGATTGGTATGCGAAGTTAGGCCTTACCAGAGAAAAATTCACATCGACGTACCCGAACAGAACCGAATCTGAAACCAGTATAAAACCCGACCTTGGATTACTTCTGAACATCAACCATTTCAATGCCCTTTTCGGGTGGCAACCGTCTGAGCCCCACCATTTCAACATAGGTATCGGGATCACCTTCTAATCTTTTTCGACCTCAGAACCACCCCACTTCGGAGGGTTGGGTCAAACTCTGGGAACCTGTCCCTGCTTTCAATGAACATGCGAGGCGCGGTGGGTCTGCCCATACCGGTGAGATCACGGACGTGGATGGTGATGGGTTCGATACAAGCAAAGATGGTTTAAGGGTTTTCTCATTCGACGGCGAAAAATACTCGCAGATTGGGGTCCAACTTCCACCCACAACAGCTTACCTCTAACTGGGGGGAGGCAGTGTTGGCGATAGTGATGGAGACGGACTGGAGGAACTGATCTATGTCCGGACCGACTACGTTGATCCCGGGTCGATAAGGGAAGATCTGCTCTGCGAAAGTGATTTTGTGGGTGCGACGGAGCTTCAGAATACGTTCCGGTGGTCAAGATCAGGCGAGAGGCCAAGAGGTGGGAACATGGCGTTAGGTGACCTCGACGGAGACCGTAAGGTCAAGTAGGCTTCCATCCCCGCTTCCAGGCCCTGCTAGAGACGTATCGGGATGATGTGGAGAATTGAGATCGGGTTCTGATCGGCCGAGTCCTTCATAACCGACTACCCAGAGGCGAGGTTGGGAATCACCCCGAGCCACAACAGAAGGGTGATTAGAACCCCTCCGATAAGCCCTGCAGGGACCAGGACAGAAAACAACATAGCCACGCCACCCCCTAAGACCCCGAGCACTGTGACACCCTTCCGAGCATCGGCCCGAGAGGTAGGACGAGCTTTTAGAACAAAGTGGTAGACCACCAGTCCATATGTCACATAGGACACCAAGCAGCCCACTACCAAGCTTACGGCGAAACGATAGGTGCTTCCATACTGCCAGGCCCAATGAAGGAGAACCAGGACCACGGCCAAAGGGGCACCATCCGTCTGCCAACCCGTAAAGGCCGAGAACCACGCTGGAGTTGGGATCGGCCACACACAGCCTTCGGGTGGAGGGGGTATCTTCGACCTGAAGAAGTCAGTCAGTTTGGGGTGAAGGAGGAAGAAGCCAACAGCCATTGTCACTATGACGCAGGCGAACCAGATCGTGCTCAAGTACGACCAGGCCAGAAAGACTGGAGCGATCAACAGGACCCAGAAGAGCACGAACCACAGCATCTCAGTCAGTCCTTTCTGAGGAATTCTGGACGCCTGAATCTACTTTCCGGGAAGGTCGAAAAGCCACTTCCTACCTCATCCTCTGCAACCGCCGTTCTCCTCCCGACTCGCCCAACACCTATCTCTTCTCGAAGCCGTCCTCAGGGGGCCTCCGGCCGGGTCTGGGTCATCCTGGGTTCTCAGTTGAGGCGTGTTTTGGGCTAACCCTTGTCCCCCAAAGGCCTATGTGGGGAGTCCTCATTCAACTCCTGAGTGAAGATCGGTCTAGGATCGACCTGGCCGGGGATCACGAATCTCGGGTGAAACCGAAGGCATGTGTCCCAAACACCGCTCCCATGTTCATGGCTTCAGCCGCCTGTTTC
>JBDHGR010000580.1:0-3054 GCA_039589815.1 Gemmatimonadota bacterium
CTTGAGCCGGTACCCTTCAGACTCGGTTGATGAAAACCCAAAGAGGCTGCTACCACGGATACCGATTTCCTCCCGAGATCATCAGTCACGCTGTCTGGCTGTATCACCGGTTCTGCTTGAGCTTCCGAGACGTCGAAGAACTCCTGGCAGAGCGAGGAATTGTCGTCTCGTACGAAACCATCCGGCAGGGGTGCCAGAAGTTCGGTCCACACTTCGCTCGGCAACTCCGGCGCAGGCAAGGGTGGCTGGGAGACATCTGGCACCTAGACGAGCTCTTCGTGAACATCCAGGGGAAGCGGCACTATCTCTGGAAGGCTGTGGATCAGGATGGAGATGTGATCGACATCCTGGTTCAGCGGTATCGTAACGCCCAGGCGGCCAAGCGGTTCTTCCGCAAGCTCCTGAAAGGGCAGGGTGCTGGACCATGGCGACAGGTAACAGAAAAGCTGAGGAGCTACTCGGCGGCGCACCGCGAGGTCATGTCCTCCGTGCCCCACGACACCCAGCAGTATGCGAACAACCGGGCTGAGGTCTCGCATCAACCCACCCGACAGCGAGAACGCCAGATGCGACGGTTCAAATCGCCTGCCCAGGCCCAGCGGTTTCTGGCAATTCACGGAGTGGTCCAGAGCCTCTTCAGGTTAGGACGTCATCACCTGAGTTCAGAGAACTACCGGTTCTTACGCGACCGGTCGTTTCGGGATTGGCGGGAGGTAACGGCTTCTTGAGGTGATGGACGGTGTTTATCACCGGCTGTCCGAAAGCACTTCGGTCTCCTTAAGTTGACAATACCGAACAATCCATTCCACCCACCGAAGGGCCTTAGAAAACCTGCCGTATCTCCTTGCACCTATCCTGCTCGAACAGCATTCTAGGGACTCCTCGACCCCGGCAGGCCCGAGCCTTCCCTCTTCGTGGTAGGGTGTAATAATGACCTCAGTGGCCTCCGATTCTCCGCAGCTTGGTCCGATCCAGGTTCAAGAGAGAATTGCCCTTCTGGATGTGCTGAGGGGATTTGCGATCCTCGGCATCCTACTCGTTAACCACAACCTGGCCGCCCCCGAAGTCCAGGCCCTCTTTCCATCGACCGTTAATCACCTCGGTCCGGCGGCGATCAATGTTCTCGGGTTGTGGAAGTTCTGGCCGCTTTTTGCGCTCCTATTCGGCGTCGGACTCGCGATTCAGATTGAGCGGGCTGAAGCTCGCGGCCAGAACCTCATACCCTTATACCTCAGGCGGCTCTTCTTTCTGGCTGTGTTCGGCTTTTTCCTCGAATGTTTCATCGATGTTCCTTTTCTGTTCTTCCTTGCCGTCGCGGGAGTCTCGGCCCTCTTCGTAGGCTTCCTCCTTCGGCGACGGCGCGTCTTCTGGCTTCTGTTCGTTGCGCCTTTCTTTCTCGCGGTGAACCTGGGCACCGAAAGTTGGGACCTCCCCCTTGCACCCCCAGACGTTTCGGAGGCCGAGGTGGCCGCTCGCATCGAAGGCTTCCGGGCGGTCCTCCTTGAGGGGGAAGCCCACGCAGCTTCTTGGAACGCGGAGAAGTTGATCGAACGAATCGGAAGGAACCTCCGGTGGTACAAGCGTCAACTCTCCGGGGGGATTCTTGGAACGGTCGTGGGTAAGACCGATATGGTGTTCTTTATGCTGTTGGGAATCTTCCTTTGGCGTACGGGGGTGCTTCGGAACGCTGAGAGAAATCGGCGACTCTTCTTTAAACTCTTCCTGGCCACACTCCTTATTGGTCTACCCGTCAGCGTTTACACAGCGCACACTCTGCACAATTCCATTCTGACGGTCTTTGGCCTCGGCTCGCACCCAACGCAGCTCCAGCGAACCCTTTTCCTACCTTTGATGGCCGTTTCTTCGCTCGGTATGAGTCTGGCGTATATGGCGGCCTTCTCTCTTTTGTGTGGGAGAAAACTCTGGAAATACCTTGAGTACGCCTTCGCCCCCGTCGGTAGGATGGCTCTCACCAACTACGCACTCCAGGACCTCCTCCCGGCGCTTGTCTTCGGCGAATATACACCCGGGATTCACTGGACGAGCTTTGCCGTTTGGCCACGCATCTTCCTCTTCCTTGGCTTGTTCATTCTCCAAGTTCTATTCAGTCGTGCTTGGCTTAGGCGGTTCCGTTTCGGCCCCTTCGAGTGGCTCTGGCGCTCCCTGACCTACTGGAACCTCCAGCCGATGAGAGTTCGGACTTCCAGCCCAACAACCTGACGGGCCGACCATCCCCACTTCCAGGCCCTGCTGGAAAAGTGATCCCCTAGCCTCCTTGACCCCTCGTCCTTGCATAATCCTTCACTCACTTAACATCTTCCCTCTCGGTGTTTATCAGGGTTGGACCGGGAGGAACGTCGCCTGGTGCTAAGCCGGGTCCGAGCTTCCCCCCAGCGATTGCGAGGTGCCATGAATGAGCTGAAGCAGCTTTCCTCGATGATCAACCGGCGCGAGTTCATGCAGGCGAGTGCAGGGTCACTGGCACTCGCCGCCCTCGGGTGCACGGAGCGTCCGTCAACGGACCGCGATTCCACGATTACCGTGGCATTTTTCGATTCGGAGATGATCGACCTGTTCAGTGACCAGTCCTCGATGTACCTCGTCTTCCTCGCGCTGGTGGCGCGAAACGCCTACGGCGAATTGGAAGGGCGGCTCGCCGAAGGGTGGGAGCACTCGCCGGACTTCAGAACCTGGACCGTCCACCTCCGTCAGGGTGTCCGTTGGCACGACGGGGTTCCGGTGACCGCCCACGACGTCAAGTTCACCCTGGACCTCCTGAGTAGCCCCGAGTGGCTGCACGCTCAGCCCGGCGGCTTTACGGTGACCGTGCTGGACGATTCCACCTATACGATCGAGTATCATCATCTCCTCGCCGACCAAATCGGGAAGGGCAGCCCCCTGGACGATTACACGGTCTACTACCCCCGGCACCTCCTCCAGCAGTTCGATCGAGAAGACTTCGATAGCTGGGAGTCCTGGTTCTCCCACCCAGTGGGAAACGGCCCATACCGCTTCGTGCGACACGAGCCGCGGATAATGATGGAGTTCGAGGCC
>JBDHGR010000581.1:0-3042 GCA_039589815.1 Gemmatimonadota bacterium
ACATCCTGGGCCCGGGAGAAGATCTCTCTTGCACGGGTGGGGAGAATTCGATTCACCAGACGATCGAAGGCTGAGAGGTAGAAAAAACCACGGCTCTGCACCGTGGCCGGGCCAAGAGCCCGAGGGCGGGAAGCTAGATATTGGGCGCCGTGGTGTAAAGCGGGTGGGCCTCGTGCTTCTCAGTCCCTGTGAATTCTCAGAATCGCTTTTCCTGTTCGGAATACGATGTGGAGTGCCTCAGCCCGCTGGTCCGCCCCTCTCACGATCTCGATGTCCTTTGGCCCCGGGAGAGAGTGCGTCAGATGGCCCTCAACCGTTCCCGAGCGGCCAAGCATGATGTCGATTCGATCCTTCTTCGGGTCGTAGTCGACGCCCCAGAGGGGAAAGTTCCGGCCGCTTTCCTGCAGTCCCACCTCAGGGTGGTCCAGCTCCAAGGTGGTTCGGCGGCCAACATTCGCCCGGGTAAAGTCGTTCAACTCCTGCACCCAGGGCCGTGCCTCCTGGCGGGTGTCATCCTCCGCTATGACCTCTTCCGTTGGTTCCAGGGGAGGCACCACCAGGACCGGGACCGTTGAGGACCGGATCATGCGGGTCGAGACACTTCCCATCAGGAGGCGCCCGACAAACGAGTGACCGTGGCTACCTGCAACCAGGAGACCTGCGCCCTTCCCGTTCGCGAAACCCAGGATCTCGTGTGAGGGCTCGCCCTCCAACACATGGAGATAGGTTTCGCATTCCTGGGGAGGGCGAAGTTCTTCGGCAAATTCCGAAAGACGGTCCAGAAGCTCACCCTCGTAGTTTCCACGCCACTCCTCAGATAGGGTCGGAAGGAACTCCATTCCTGAGAGAACATGAACGAGGTGAACTTCCCATGGCGCCGCCAGGAGGCCAATCGCCGCTTGAGCCGCTCTTTGGCTGAAGAGGCTGAAATCCACGCCCATGACTGCCAGACGAGGAAGGTCCTGGAAGGACTCCGGAACAGCCAGAACGGGAATATGGGATACCCGAAGGACCTGTAGTGCCGTTTCGGTGCCGAAGACCCTGTCCATCGGACCGTGGCGTCCCAACCCCATGAGAATCGTTGTGGCTCCCAACTCCTCCGCGTGTTTGACGATCCTCGGTCCCGGGATACCAGCCTGGACGGAGACGGGCCAATCCGGTTCTCTGCCCAGCACTTCTCGCACTTGCCCGGATATTTCCCGACCTAGGGTGTCCCTCTTCGACTCGTAGAGTTCCATCTCCGGGATTGCCACCATAAAGCCGGCATCGAAGACGGGAACGGGTTCCACCACGCCTATGACGTGGACTCGACAATCCTCCTGTTCCGCAAGGGTCCGCGCAAACCGTAACGCCCCCAAGGCAGTACGCGTTCCGTCCGTTGCCACAAGGATCGTCCTGCTCATTCTCCCACTCCTGTCATGGTACGAGGGCGGGCCGACCTCCCCCCTCGAGACACAATATGCTTGGACCCGGGGCCCCGGGACCAGTGCGGAGTACGGAGGCCGTTGTCGGACAGACGGGACCTTTGCCGGGGAGCGAAAAGAGTGTACCCTCTAGCTCCAACGTTTTCGTGGTTGAAATGCCATGGATCGTTAACGTATATGGATGGAGATGCATCCAAGTAGAAACTCTTTGCGACCCGATCTTGGGAATAGGCCAGGGGACCTCGGGAACCCAAAGCCCTTCGCGGAGATTTGGACAGTGGGACCAATTGAGTCCTGATACGGGTATGGGTTTGAAGCAGTTGAGGGTCTCTAGATCGAGATACTCCCGAAAAAATCGACAGTTCCGGATTTCTACCTGATAAGGGGTGGTATCATGCAGGCGGCGTTAAAAATGTGGTTCGGCTGGTTTTACAGCTTGAGGTTGGGACTCTTCGGGGTCCTGGGGACTCTCGGTCTACTCCTGACCGTGGCCTCCCCTCTGGAGGCGCAGTATTTCGGTCGAAACAAGGTGCAGTACGACGGCTTCGACTTCGAGGTGCTGGAAACTCCCCACTTCGATATCCACTATTACCCCGAAGAGGGGGTGGCTATCGAGGACGTCGCCAGGATGGCTGAGAGGTGGTATGAGCGGTACGCCCGCTTCTTCCAGTTTGAGTTCGAAGGTTCCAAGCCGCTCGTCATGTACGCCGACCACCCTGATTTCCAACAGACCAACACCCTACAATCGTTTCTCGGGGAGTCCACCGGAGGTGTCACCGAATCCCTGAAGAACCGGGTTATCATGCCCATGACCGGGTCCTATCAGGACACGGATCATGTTCTGGGCCACGAGCTGGTCCACGCATTCCAGTACAATATCGCTCAGTCGCGGCAGGGCTCTGGTATCGTCGGGTTGTCCCGCCTTCCCTTATGGCTCATCGAGGGGATGGCCGAGTATCTCTCCGTGGGCCGTGAAGACCCGCTCACCGCAATGTGGATGCGGGATGCGGTGAGAAGGGACGACATCCCTACTATCGATAAGATGTCCCGTGATTTCCGATACTTCCCCTATCGATTCGGACAGGCTCTCTGGGCTTACATTGCAGGGGTTTATGGAGACGACGCGGTCGCAGGCCTGTTCCGATCTTCCCTCCGGAGAGGGTGGGAACCCGCTCTTTCCATGACCCTCGGTTTGGATTCCGAGACCCTTTCTGAAGCCTGGGCCGAGGCCATGAAGGCCGATTACCTGCCACTCATGGAAAGCCGGGTCCCGCCGTCTGAAGTGGGTACGGTGGTGCTCTCTCCGGAGACCGGATCGGGGTCCCAGAATCTGTCCCCGTCTCTCAGTCCGGATGGCCAGCGGCTGGTCTACATCTCAGAGAAGGACCTTTTCTCCTTCGATCTCTTTTTGGCCGATGCCGAGTCGGGGGACGTCGAAAAGAAACTGTCGAGCTCCTCGACAAGCCCCGATTTCGACGCGTTGAGGTTCACTGACTCCTCGGGCTCGTGGTCCTGGGACGGCACACGTCTCGCCTACGTTGTCTTTGCCGACGGAGACAACCAGCTGGTTTTGGCGGACTCCAAGAATGGGAAGATTCAGGAAAAGATCGAGATCGAG
>JBDHGR010000582.1:0-4358 GCA_039589815.1 Gemmatimonadota bacterium
CGGCGTCTGGCTTCTCCGTCTCCGGCTCCTTGGCCGCAACTCGTGAACGGTCCTCTTTCGCGGCCGCTTCGGGCTTCCGGCGCCCTCTCCGTCCCTTTGGAGCTTTTTCCGCCCGGGGAGACACCTGATAGATCCCTTCCTCCCTCTTCTCCAGGTCCACGACCTCATGGTCGTGGGCCTGTCTGAGAAAGCGGCTGAACTTCCCGAAGCCCAGGTTCCTCTCATCGAAGGTGGAATCCAGTTCGAGCATCTTCCGTTTCAAGTCGGAATCCCGGACGCTTTCAACGTCTTCGGTTTCTGCCCTGAGAGCGCTCAGGGCCTCCGTGAGCACCTCGTACGCAGCCCTCAGTGGGTCCCCACCCTCTTTTTCTGCCGGCTTCGTCTTCCCAGGGGCTCCGTCAGCGGATTCACCTGAGGTTTCGGCAGCCCTCTTTTGCGTTTCCTTCTTTGGTTTCGCCCTGGCCCTTCCTTCTGAGGGTAAGGATTCCTTGGCCTTCCCCTTCACCGGTTCGCGCCCGGCTCGTTTCCGACCCTCATCCTTCGGCGGGGGCCGGGTGCCACGAGGTCCGCCATCGGCCGGGAGTACCTCGTACTGACCGTTTTCGAGCTTTCGGAGGGTAACGAGGTCTCTCGCCCCAGCCTCCGACAGAAAACGGCTGAATTTGGAGAACCCGAAATTCCCTTCGTCGAAGCTCGGATCGATTTCGATCATGACCTGCTTCAGACGGTCCGACCGCATCACATCGTCCCTGGAGGCCATCCGCTCCACCGATCGCTCGACCAAGACCCATGGATCCACCGGTTTGTTATCCGAATCCGTGGTCTTCTTGAGGCCGGTCAGGGACGTATATGAATAGTACTCGTCGCAATTCTGCACGAGGATGTCCGAGCTGGACTCCTGGATCCCCACACCGATGACATATTTCCCGTACTCCTTCAGCTTCAACACCAAACTGGAGAAGTCGCTGTCGCCGGTGAGAAGGATGAAGGTGCCGATTTCAGGGCGGATGAAGACCAGTTCGATTGCATCGATGGCCATGCGGATATCCGTGGCGTTCTTCTTGGAGCTCCCATAGGCGGGGGCGAAGATCAGGTCCACAGAGTTTTCCGACAGAGGCACGATGTACTGGGGATACCGACGCCAATCGGCGTATGCCCGTTGGACCGTCACCTTCCCCTTGATGATGTCCGAGTTGAGGAGGTTGCTGAGCTCTTTGGAGAGGTCGCTACGCATTCCCATCGTGACATTGTCAAAATCGATGAGGAGGGCAGCGTTCAGTGCTTCTGGCTGGTTTCCGGACGCACCCTTAGCATGGGGCGCCCGGGAGTAGGGCGAACTCATTGTTCTACCATCTCGCAGTTTTGATGTTGTCTTTCCTTACTGCGAGACCTCTCCACCACCCCCAGTCCGTCGGATCAAAGCTCCGAACCGGATCTGGGAAAAGTCGGAGGGGTCCAGCCCTCCCGGCTGGTGAGTTCTGCCCGGACCATCCGGGCCAACTCAATCCTCCGGGGTTTTCCATTCCCCGTCCGGGGAAAATCGTCGAGGAAGCGAACCAGGTCCGGGACCTTGTAGTCCGCCAGCGTCACTCGACACCAGTCCATGACCTCCGGACCGGTCACGATCGCCCCCTCAATGGGGACGATACAGGCACAAACGGCTTCACCGAGGACATCGTCCTGAATCCCCACCACCGCCACCTCTCGAACCGCCGGGTGGACCTGAAGTCGGTCCTCTACCTCCCGGGGGTACACACTGAAGCCATCTCGAATGATAACCTCCCTGCGCCTTCCGACCAAATGTAGATAGCCTTCCTCGTCCAACATTCCCAGGTCCCCGGTGAGGAGGAATCCATCTTCTCTGATCACCCTGTGGGTCTCCTGCGGCTGTCTGTAATAACGGCGCATGACTCCCGGACCGCATATGGCGATCTCACCAACGCTTTCCGGCGGGAGAGGGGTCCCTTCGTTATCCAGGACCTGAATCTCGATCCCAGGCAATGGGCGTCCCACGGTATGATGGCGTTTCTCAGGGGAATCATCCGGATGGGTGATGCAGACAACGGAGGCACATTCCGTGAGAGAATAGGCGACCCGGAAATCGGAACAGATACCCCGTTCCACCGCACGTCTGAGGTCGTCGGAAGCTGGCCCGCCCGCCGCTAGAGCCAATCTGAGAGAAGAGAGATCAAGTGAGGCTTCTTCCTGCTCGATCAGGCCGGTGGAAAAGAGGGTCGGGACTCCATAGTGGGCGGTGGCCCGGTGCCTCTGGATCAGGGCAAGGGTCTCGGCTGCTCCGAAGCCCGTCTGGAGAATCAATGTGGAGCCAGCCAGAATGGAGCCAAGGATGCCCATACCCAACCCGAAGACATGGAAGAACCCTGTCACCCCGATCACCCGGTCTTCCGGACCCAAGCCAAGGGACTCAGCAGTTTCCGCCGCGACCTCGAGAAGATTCCCGTGGGTCAACTCCACGCCCTTGGGCTTCCCCATGGTTCCAGCGGTATAAATAATCGCGAAGGAATCCTCCTGGGGGTCCACCTCCATGATGGGATAGTCCCTACCCTGGCCCGACGAGAGGAGATCCTCGAACTGGAAGATCTGATCGTCGTACCAGAGGTCCTCTTCCCCGACGGTGACGACGTACTGAAGCTCGGGCAATTGGGGGAGGAGCTCATCAAAGAGGGAAAGGAAGTCCTCACCCCCGTGTTCCTCCGCGGTAACGGCCAAAACCGTCTCGGAGTGCCGGAGCATGTATCGAAGCTCGGGTTTGGTAAGATGCGGGTTCAACGGAACCACCGCCGCGCCCAACTTCGCAGCGGCAAAGAGGGAAACCACGAATTCCGGGCACGGAGGAAGGATCAGGGCAACCCGATCCCCGGCCTCAATCCCCAGGGAGCTGAAGGAGGCAGCCAAGGCTTCCGAGCGGGTTTCAACCTGGCCGTAGGTGACCAGCTGATCATGGTAGAGAAGGAAGGGCTTCTCCGGATCGCGGGTGGCTCGGTTGGCCAGGGACGCAGCGATGGACATGCCTTTCACGCGCTCAAAAAGCGCCATGGCGCCTCCAGAAGAGGTTTCGAATACGGCCATGGAAAGTAGAGATGGCCGGACATAGCGTCAAATCCGGACCTGATCCCAGTAAATCCATAGGAATCAGAGACTTGGGAGAGCTTGGACCTGTCAGGTCACCCACCGGCCCCGGCAAGAACCTCCAGGACTGTTTCGTCCGGAACCTCCCGGGCCCAGTCCTCGTTTGCCGCTACACTTCCGGGGTGGGAAAGCAGCACATATCGAGGTTTGCCTCGTCGTCCTTTTTTGTCTGATCTGGTGAAGGCCAGGATGGTCTCGGGAGAGAGCTCCGGTGGTACGCTGGTGGGTAGCCCCAGGAGCGTCGCCATTCTCAGGAGTGTGTTTGAGGTTCCTTTTCGCGTGATGCCCAGTCGCTCGCCGACACGGGCTTCCAGGATCATTCCCAACGCCACGCAACTGCCATGGGGTAGCGCATACGCCCCCGCCGCTTCGACGGCGTGCCCAAGGGTATGTCCGAAGTTCAGGATCTTCCTAAGGCCCGATTCCCGCTCATCCTTACTGACCACCTCCGCCTTGATCTCGATGGACCGCACGACTACCCGGCCGGTCGCCCCCACCTCCCCATTCAAGACGCAGGGGATGTCTCCCTCCAGATCGGCAAGGTACACAGGATCCAGAATGGCTCCGTGCTTCACGGCTTCGGCGAGTCCCTGGGCTCGCTCCTCCACGGGAAGGGTCACCGCCACCTCGGGATCCACCACCACCAGATGTGGAGAATGGAAGGCGCCCACCAGGTTTTTTCCTTCGCGGACGTCTACACCGCTCTTCCCGCCCACGGAGGAGTCGATCATGGCCACGAGGCTTGTGGGGACCTGGACCAAGGGCACGCCACGCATGAAAGTCGCCGCCACGAACCCTGCCAGATCTCCGGTCACGCCACCACCCACCGCCACCACGGCGCTGTCCCTCCCAAACCCCGCATCCAACATCCTGCCTGTCAACCGGGCCCATTCCTCCCTGGTTTTCGATTCTTCCCCCGGTGGGAACGTGAGCAGGTGGGCCTCCCTTCCCTCTTTTTTCAACCCCTCCGCAATGGCCGCCCCGTAGAGCTCCGCCACGTTTTCATCGGCGATTACCGCGTACCAGTGGGCTTTGGCATGGGCGGGAATCATCTGCGGTAACGACCGACGAATCCCCGGTCGTACCCGGATCGGATAACCCCGGGCCTGGCCCCCTGCTTGGACCTGAATGGTGTCCTCTAAAAACACGTCGACCCTTCCCTTTCGATGCTTCGGCTTCCCCGGTTCATCCGGTCCTTTTACAGCACA
>JBDHGR010000583.1:0-3025 GCA_039589815.1 Gemmatimonadota bacterium
TGACCTGCCCCACTTGGTTGTACCACTTTCTATGCTTGAGCGACCAGCCGTTGAAGGGGCTGGATCGCCTCTGGTGCCGGAGGCCGGTAGCCTAGTGAGCTGTGGGGGCGTTCCCGGTTGTAGTAGTGCCTCCACCGCTCGATGATCACTCTGGCCTCCGTCAGTGTGTAGAAGATCTCTCCGTTCAGTAGTTCATCCCGGAACTTGCCGTTGAAGGACTCCACGTACCCGTTCTCCCACGGACTCCCCGGCTCGATGTACAGCGTCTGGACCTTCACGCGCTCCAACCAGTTCCTTACCGCTCCGGCGGTGAACTCGGCCCCATTGTCTGAACGTATGTAGGCGGGCGCTCCCCGTTCTACGAAGAGCCGGGCCAGGGTGGCCAGCACGTCCTCCGAGTTCAGCCTTCGACCCACCTCCAGGGCCAGACACTCCCGCGTGTACTCATCCACAACCGCCAGGATCCGGAACACCTTCCCCTCGTGGGTCCTCTCATGCAGAAAGTCGTACGACCAGACATGGTTCGCGTACTTTGCCCGTCTCCGTACACAGGATCCATCGTTCAGCCACAGCCGGGATCGCTTGGACTGCCTCCGGGGCACCTTCAACCCCTCCTGGCGCCAAATCCGCTCCACCTTCTTGTGGTTCACTTGCCACCCCTCCCGCCACAGCATCGCCGTGATTCGCCGGTACCCATACCGACCATACTCCCGCGCCAGCTCGACCATCCGGGATCGCAGACGCCGCTCGGGCTCGGAGAGGACGGGACGGTGGCGCTGGGTGGAGCGAGCCTGGCCCAGCACGCGGCATGCCCGACGCTCGGAGACCTGGAGTTCCTCGCAGACGTGATCCACCGCCTGCCGCCTCCGGGCCGGGCTTAGAAGTTTCCCGAGGACGCCTCCCTGAGGATGGAGATGTCCAGAGCCTGTTCCGCCACCATCTTCTTGAGCCGGGCGTTCTCCCGCTCCAGCTCCTTCAGACGCTTGGCCTGGTCGACCCGAAGGCCCCCGCACTCCTTCCGCCACCGGTAGTAGGTCTGCTCGTGGATCTCGAGCTTCCTGCAGACCTCATCCAGGGACTTCCCCCTGGCTAGCTCAACCTCTGCTTCTCGAAGCTTGGCAATGATTTGCTCGGCTGTGTGCCGCTTCTTTGTCGCTCTTGTTTGACCTTATCGATTCCTAGGAGTCTGTCCTGGTCTACCGGCCACCCACACCCAGGACAGTTGGGGGCCTCCTCGCTGATCTGCTTATTGCACTCGGGACAGGGGTAGAGGGGCATAACATTTCAATCCTTCACTTCGGTTGCTTCTCCATCCAGATCTTATAATGCTCACCGCATAACCCCTGGGCTCTTAGACCGCTTCCACATCCAACCAGAGAACAGAATTCCCGGCCTATTAATCCTTTCCGAACGGCAGTCCGGTAGTGTCGGGAACAGTATGCCTTTTCTGCTACCTTTCGCCCACAGCCCTCAAAGAAGCAGATTGCTCCAACGATTCGCTTCTCTTTGGTCGGTTTCTGCTTCTCGGCCCGCCCAATAAATCCGGGAGCATTGCCAATCTTCCCTCGTTTCCTTCGTCTTCGATCTCGATTCTCCCTGGCAATTACCCGCAGATTACACTTCTCCATCCTATTTCTCCTGATACTGACTCTTCAGCTTGCCCCAGGTTGTAGATTGAACGTCAACGCCGGAAATGGGCCCAGGTGCCGGGCCAGCTGAGCGCCACTGAAAACCATCCCAGTACCAGCCTTCTTCGGAGGTAGTTATGAGGCTATACTCGCTCCAGTACCTTATCTCAGATACCGAGACCGGCAGCTGACCTGCCCCTATTGGTTGTACCACTTTCTATGCTTGAACGGCCAGCCGTTGAACAGATTGGATCGCCTCCGGTGCCGGTGGCCGGTACCCCCTTCCCCAAGTGGTGTCGGAGGTGAAGGACGGGCTATACTCATGTCGGATAGGGAAGGAGAAGTCAAAGCCATGTCAAAGGATCGAGACAAGGGCAAGAAGGACAAGACCAACAAGCCAAAGCTGACCCCGAAGCAGAAAAAGGAGAGAGAGCGCAGGAAGAAGGAAAAGAAGAAGCAGAGCTAATTCGCCTGCTCAAGATCACGCCGAAGGCTGCTGCCTCGATTATCAGCGTAGACTTCTCCGCTTCACACTTCAGAAGGCCAATCGACTCCCTAGGCGGCCAGTCGCCGCTCGACCTCGTCCAGCCCGTCGCGCATGAACTTGATCAAGGGAGATTGGTCGCTCGTCTCGAGTAAGAACGTGTAGATCTGCCTGGCCCTCTCCAGATCGACATTCCGATGCAGGCAGCTTTCGGCGACCCGAAGGAGCTCCTTGATCGCTCTCGGATCGCCGGGCTCCTGCTCGAGGATCACGCGGTAGATCGCATCCGTCTTTTCCAGCTCGTGATGCTTCTTGAGGGATTCCGCCAACCCGAGCAGGGTATCCCGGTCCAGGGAGAACTCATGCACCCGGTCCAGGTGAAGGGCGAGAATGTCTGCCGCCAGCCGCGTCGTTTCCCGTTCCAGGCACACGAACAAGGCCTCCCGAGCAATGGCCGCGGACTCGTCCTTTTGACCGGCCCGATGGTACAGGACACACAGCGAGTGCATGACGAGAGGATTGGGGGCGTACTGGGCGCGAAGGTCTTCCAGTTCGATCAGGACCCGTTCCGGACTGGTGTCGTACCACTCCACGATATTCTGGACCTGTTCACGGGCATCCTCGAGCCGTGGTTTGTTGGAGTATTCTCCGGAATAGACCTCAGGCACAACGACGCTGGCGGAAGAGGTGGGGGCCACTACCGGGGCCAGATCCGGACCGTACTCTTCCTCGGATTCTGATTCCGGGACCACGGTTTCGGTGGTCGAATCGTATTCCATTTCCTCGCTTCGAACGAAAAAGCCGCAGAGCCGTCCCAGAAGATCGACGGCAAAGCCGCACAGAAACACCAGCGTCGCCCAGCCCAGGATCTTACCCGCCAGTTCGCTGTAGATCGACACGACGAAGATCAGGG
>JBDHGR010000584.1:0-3025 GCA_039589815.1 Gemmatimonadota bacterium
CTCGGCCTCCCCTATCAAACCCCTCCCCTTGATCCGGACCCCACGGCGCTGGAATCGGTGCGGCCCGAGCTGGCCCGCCGGGGGAAGGTCCTCCCCTTGCACACCACCACCCGGGTGCTCCGGCTAGCCATGGCCGATCCCCTGGATCTGGGAGTGCTGGACGACGTCCAATTCCAGAGCGGCCGGAGGGTGGAGGCGGTGGTGGTGTCCGAGGGCGCCCTCCTTGACGGTCTCGCCCGATCTTATGGCGGCGAGCTTCAGGGACTCCTGAGGGATTTGCCGGACAAGTGGCGTTCGGATGAGGTGAAGGATGGAGCAGAGGACCTGGAGAGGGTGGCCAGGTCCGCCCCTGTGGTGAGGTTGGTTGATCACATCCTCGCCCGGGCGGTGAAGGAGGAGGCCAGCGACATCCACATCGAAGAACACGAGGGGGAGATCCGGGTTCGGTACCGGTTGGACGGAATCCTTCGGACCGCGCTGGGTCTTCCTTCCGGGAGCCTGGACGCGGTGCTTTCCCGCCTGAAGATCATGGCCGGCATGGACATTTCGGTGAAAAGACGGCCCCAGGACGGAGGCCTGACCCTCAGCCGGGGAGACACACCCCTCACCCTCCGGGTTTCCTCCCTCCCGGTGAAGGGAGGGGAGAAAGCCGTCGTCCGCATCCTTGACCCGGAGAAAGCTCCTGGCAGCCTGGATCACCTGGGCCTTTCGGGGCGGGACGTCCGGCGCCTCAGGGACCTCATGAAGACCGGCCAGGGCGTCGTCCTGGCGGCCGGCCCCACGGGAAGCGGAAAGAGCAGTACCCTCTTCGGGGCCCTGGCCGAGCTCGACAGGGAAGGCCAGAACCTGGTGACCCTGGAGGATCCGGTGGAATACCGTCTCCCCGGAGCGAATCAGGTCCAGGTGAATCCCAAGGCCGGGCTCACTTTTCCGGCCGCGCTGAGGTCGGTCCTCCGACAGGATCCGGACATCATCATGGTGGGCGAGATCCGGGACAGGGAGACGGCGGAGATCGCCATGGCGGCAGCGGTCACTGGCCACCTGGTCCTTTCCACCATCCACACCGTGGACGCCCCCGGAGCCATCACCCGACTCCTGAACATGGATGTGCCTTCCTACCTCCTGGCCGGAGGCTTGGCCGGGGTGGTGGCGCAGCGGTTGGTCCGTCGCCTCTGTTCCCGTTGTGGAGGGAGGAGGGCCCAGGGTTGCGGGGAGTGTCCCGACGGCTACAGGGGTCGGACAGGGATTTTCCAGGTCCTGGTCATGACAGACGGCCTGAGAGAGAGCGTGGTGAACGGTGCTCCTTTGGGTACCCTCCGGCAGCTTGCGGGCCAGGGCGGGATGTTGTCCCTGAAGGAGGACGCCCTGCGTAAAGTTGCCGAGGGTGTCACTTCCCCCCACGAAGTGGGGCGCGTGATCCATGGGGACGGTGGTACATCGGTCCCATGTTCGGGCTGCGGAGCGGAGGTCCCCGTGGGAAGTCTCGGGTGCCCCTGGTGCGGCCTACGCCGCTTTCGATCGTGTCCGTGTGGAAGGCAACTCAGATCCCGCTGGCGTTTCTGTCCTGCCTGCCTCCGTACGGCCCCTGCCCTTTGACGGTCTCTCCCAAGGCACCCTACCTTTTGCCTCTATCATGTTCAAGATCAAAAGCTTTCAACGGAGGATCCTCGTCGCCCTCATGGGCATCGGGTTGATTCCGGCTGCTCTCCTCCTCCTGGTAGGGACCATCATCGCCCAGTATGGAGTGAGCTCTGCGGGGAGCGCCGGCCCTTGGAGCTCGGTGGCCGAATCTGGGCAGGTCCTCCTGGGCGCCGTGGCCGAAGCCGAAGTCACCGACTCGGCCGTCCTGCAGGCCTCCCGGGCCCACCAGGAAGCCCTCTCCAATAGCCTCCGGATCTCCCAGGTTTTCGAGCTCATCGCCCAGCGGATTCTCACCCTTCTGCCCGTAGTGGCCTTGGGCTTGGCCATTATGATCGGGGGCCTTTCATTCTGGGTCGCCCGCCAACTGTCCAGGGGGTTCTCTCGCCCCATCCAGGACCTCGTGGGATGGACGGATATCATCGGCCAGGCCGAGCCTCTTCCGCCGCCGGGACCCACCGACATCCGGGGCGTCCGCGAGTTTGCACGGCTCAGAGAAGCGCTTCGCACGATGGCGGATGACCTGGAAAAGGGGCGACGGGAGGCTATTCAGGCAGCGAAGCTTCGCAGCTGGACCGAGATGGCCCGGAAGGTCGCCCACGAGTTGAAGAATCCCTTGGCCCCCATGCGCATGGCAGCCACGGCTGTGAGTGCTGGGCAGGATCCCGAGGCACAGGAAGCAGGAGCCGTGCTCTTGGAGGAGATCGGCCGCCTGGACGAGATGGCCACGACCTTCTCCCAATTCGGGAAGATGCCCGAGGGCCCACCTTCCGAGGTGGACATTACCGAGCTGCTTCAGCTCCTGATAAAACAACACGAGGGAGTCGGCCCGGATTTCAGCTTTCCACCGCCTCCCGATCTCCCCTTTGTCATGGCCCACTACGATGCTCTTCTCCGCTCGTTCCGGAACCTTCTTCTGAACGCCATCGACGCGGCCGGGGAAGGCGGCGTGGTCCGGCTCCGGGCATGGCACCAGGGAGACGTGGTCAAGGTTGAGATCCACGACTCCGGTCCGGGAATTCCGCCCGAAGACCTGGGGCGGATCTGGGAACCCGAGTTCACCACAAAAAGCCAGGGGACAGGCCTTGGCCTTGCCATGGTGCGGCAGACTATCGCCGCCCATCACGGCCAGGTGGAAGGCCGAAACAACCCCCGAGGCGGAGCCGTATTTTTTGTGGAACTCCCCATCCGGGGCGCATCTCCTCAGGAGAAACCGCAATGGACATCCTCATCATCGACGACGAAGGAAACCTGAGGAGGATGTTGCGTGCCCTCCTGGAAGGGGAGGGCTACGCCGTCAGGGAATCCGAATCGGCCGAAGAAGGGATTCGGGAGGTGGAGCGGGAGGTCCCGGAGACCATCCTTTTGGACCTCATGCTTCCCGGCA
>JBDHGR010000585.1:0-3020 GCA_039589815.1 Gemmatimonadota bacterium
GGCGGTTGGAACGCCTTTCCGTCATGGACCGATCGATTCTCCGCCTTGCCGCAACAGAGATGCTTTTTTTGGAAGAGATCCCTCCGAAAGTGTCAATCCAGGAGGGGATCCACCTGGCCGAAGCCTACGGCGGAAAGGACTCCCCCAGATTCGTCAATGGGGTTCTGGACGCACTCTTCAAGCGGCCGGTCCCTCGAGAGTAACCCAAGGAGCTCGCTCCTGAAGATTCTCGTCGTCAATTGGCTGGATCGGTCTAACCCGCAGGCCGGGGGAGCCGAGACACATCTCCACGAGGTTTTTGGCCGGCTGGCCAGCTGGGGTCACGAGGTCGCAGTTCTGTCCTGTGGGTTCCCCGGTGGGCTTCCCCTCGAGACACTGGATGGTCTTGAAATCCACCGGGTAGGGGGCCGAATGACGTTTGGCGTTCGGGCCCCACTTTACATGAAAAAAACGCTTGATCCGGACGAATTCGACGTGGTCGTCGAGGACCTGAATAAGGTTCCGGTCTTCATGCCTTTCTGGACCCGGACTCCTGTCGTCCTTCTGGTCCACCACCTATTTGGCACGACTGCATTCCGGGAAGCGTCCTTTCCCGTGGCCGCAGGGACCTGGCTTCTTGAACGCCCGATCCCCAGAGTCTTCCATGAACTCCCGGCTGTGGCAGTCTCGGAGAGTACCTTGGCCGACCTGAGGGATCGCGGTTTGTCGGCCCAGGAGATCGCGGTGGTCCCCAACGGCGTGGACCTGCAGAGGCTCACCCCTGGAGGAGAAAGCGGGCGGTTTTCAGAGCCGACAATCCTCTACCTGGGGCGCCTGAAACGGTACAAGAGAGTTGATCTCGTTCTCAAAGCCGCGGCCAGGATGAAGCGAGCGGGGACCCCCTTCCGCCTGCTCATCGCCGGAAGGGGAGACCACCTGAAGAAGCTCAGGGGCATGGGGTCCCGGTTGGGCCTCGGAGACTCTGTGGAGTTTCTGGGGTATGTGCCCGAGGAAGAGAAGATCTGCCTGTTGCAGCGAAGTTGGGTTCATGTCCTTACCTCCTCGAAGGAGGGATGGGGAATCTCCATCCTGGAAGCCGCCGCTTGCGGAACGCCTACGGTGGCGAGCCATTCACCAGGCCTCAGGGACGCGGTCCTGGACCGTCAAACCGGGCTTCTGGTGCCCCACGGAGACGTAGGTGCGTTGTCGAAGGCTTTGGCCCTTCTATTGAACGATGCTCCGGCCAGGAAGGCGATGTCCCGGGCTGCACGGGAGTTCTCGGAAGGATTCACCTGGGATGCATCCGCCAGGACGATGGAGGCATTCCTGTTAGACCGGGTGGCCGGGGTTCACCCGCCAACATAACTTTTTCCCCCTGAAGGCCGCGCAGGCCACACTGCCGCCGCTGAATGGGGAGGCCCGAAGCATGGAGGAGCCATGAGAGTACAAATCGCCGCCCGCCGTTGCGATTTGCCGGACAGCATTCGCGAAAGAACCGAGGAACAGCTCGGCAAGCTCTCGAAATACGAGCCTCGACTTTCCGGAGCGGAGGTAGTCTTCGAGGTCGAAAAACACCGGAAGAAAGTGGACGCAGTCCTGAAGGTTGACCGGGAGGAGCCCGTCCTGGCAAGTGGAGAGGGCACCGAGTTCACGGAAGCAGTGGACCAGATGGTGGATCGCCTATCGCGGATCCTGAGGCGGCGGCGAAAACAGTTGAAGGACTATCATAGGCCAGGGGGCGCTGAGCCCTTTTCCCCAGAAACCTGATGAACAACGCGTGAACAGGCAGATTACCGTCGAAGATCTCCTGCGGGACCGGGAGGACACTCTCGGATTGGAGAACCTCGCCAAGGGCGCGGACCTGAGCCGTCCCATCACCCACCCCGATCCGGCGAGTCCCGGCCTCGCCCTAGCCGGTTTCACGGAACGGGTGGTGGGAGGCAGGGTCCAGGTGTTCGGCGAAACGGAGATGGCTTATCTGGCCTCTTTGGAGGCCTCCGTCGTAGAAAAGCGCCTTCGTCAACTCCTGAGTCATGACGTACCGGTGGTTTTCATCACCAAGGACCTGGAGGTCACTCCGGAATTCCTTGAGACCGCCGAGGAATACGAGATAGCGGTATTTCGGACGTCCATGGGGACTGGGCAGTTCTTCCAACTCCTGAACCCCTACCTGGAGGCAGCCCTCGCACCCACCGTCAGCCTACATGGCTCCCTGGCCGACGTTTATGGTGTGGGCCTGCTTTTTGTCGGCGAGAGCGGCATCGGAAAGAGCGAATGTGTCCTGGACCTCGTGGAGAGAGGTCATCGTCTGGTCGCCGATGATTTGGTCTTTGCCGCCCGAAGGGGCCATGACATCATCATCGGGCATGGCCACGAGATCCAGCGGCACCACATGGAGATTCGAGGCATCGGGATCATCGACGTCAGAACCCTCTTCGGGATCCGTGCCATCCGTCAACAGAAAAGGATCGAGGTCGTGGTGCAGCTGGAGGCTTGGGACGACACGCAGGAATACAGTAGAACCGGCCTCGAGCGTGAGACCACGGAGATCCTCGGTGTGCCACTCCCGAAGGTGACCGTCCCTCTGAACCCAGGGAAGAACATCACGGTGATCTCCGAGGTGGTGGCCATGAACCATCTGCTCAAGTACACCGGCATCGACCCCGCCCAGGAATTCGACCAGAAACTCCGAGAAGCCATGCGCCCCGTCCGGGAGTACCTCGAGCAGGACTATGAATAAGGGCCCGCTAGTCGAGGGAATCGTCCTGGCCCACGGCGCCATGGCCGACGGCCTCGTGGACGCCGTGGCCCGCATCTCCGGCGTAGTGGAAGGAGCCCTCACCGCCATCAGCAACGACGGAAAATCCCCGGAGACTCTTCAGTCGGACTTGGAGAACCTCCTGGGGCGTGGCCCGGTGATCATCTTTACGGACCTCCCAAATGGAAGCTGTGCAGTAACAGCACGCATCTGCTGCCGACAGGGAGGAGAAGAGGCCGTCATTACCGGGGTGAATCTCCCCATCTTGTTGGACTTCGTATTC
>JBDHGR010000586.1:0-3011 GCA_039589815.1 Gemmatimonadota bacterium
ACAGCCCTATGAGCTCGGGGCCCTTCAGGGCCGGATTAAGGCCCACGACCACACCGCCGGCGATCCACGTCCCGTAGCAGGCCGCCACATACTCCGGTGAGTTCTCCATCACCACGGCGATCCGGGAACCCGCCCGGATTTCCATGCCGACGGTTCCAGCGGCACGAAGGACCTGGCCCCTGAGGGCATCGTACGTTATGCGATGAGAGCCCGAGACGATGGACTCTCTGGCTGGACATCGGCGGGAGACGGAAAGAAAACGATGAGGAAGCAGGTCCGTCATGGACGCTCAGCCCGCCTGCTTGCTTTGAACGAACCCTACCAGGCTCTCCACCGAATCCAGGTTCTCCGGGACCATCTCGTCGTTCTCAACCGTAAACCCGTACCTCTCCTCGACGAAGGTGATCACCTCCATGATCCCCGTGGAGTCGACGATCCCCCGCTCCAGGAACGAGTCGTCGTTGGCCAGGGCATCCTGGTCATCGGTGAACAGGAAATTTTCAAGGATAAAGCTGCGGAGCGTGGTCTCAATCGACATGATTTCCAGTGTGTTCCGGGGCGTTCCCGAACTCGGTCGGGTAGCTGTCGATGAAAAGATAGTGCCAAAGCTGCGTGGAGAGGATCCCGACGAAGGCTTGATTGTCCCGGGCACTGGAAGCCCCGGCCGATTCAGCCTTCCTCTTCAACAGACCCACCTTCTTGGGGTCGAAGTACCCATACTTCTTCAGCACCTCCTCCGAAAGAAGTTCATCCACGTAACGAGCGTTGGCATGGCCAGCCGCAAAGAACGCTTGGATGTCGGGCGCCCGGTACGGTTGTTTGGGACGGTCCAGGATCTCGGGTGGCAGGAACCCTCGCATGGCGACTTTCAGCAGGTGTTTTTCCCGGAGCACCTTCATCTTCAACCGAGGATCCAACCGGCTGGAAAACTCCACGACCCGGTGATCCAAAAAGGGTACCCGACCCTCAACCGAATTCGCCATCAACATCCTGTCTCCCTGGGAGTTCAGGAGGTAGCCTCCTAAAAGGGATTTGGCCTCGACGTACTGAGCCCGGTGGAACGGGTGCCATTGGGTGGCCGCCTGGGGCACGGCTTCCGCCATGGCGTCCAGAGCCGATCCGGCCAACTCGGCCCTCAGATCCTCCGAGAAGAACTCCTTGGTCTTGGCTGTGGTCTCCCAGCGGGGGAGGTGAGCGAAGAAAACCGACTCGGGATGGTCCAATCCGATCCCAAAAAACGTTCGCACGTACCCCTGGGCCCGGACGGAGGAAAGATCCAGGTAGGGGTACAGGCGCTGGAGAAGCAGTGGCCGCCAGGCAGAATCCGGTTGGCGTGCCCAAAACCGCCGGACCTTCGCTTCCTTGAACAGGTCGTAACCGCCCAGCACCTCGTCCGCACCTTCCCCCGTCAAAACCACCTTATAGCCGTGGTCGCGGACCGACTTCGAGAGAAGCTTCAGGGGCGTCGGTGCGGTCCGAAGGATCGGGACCTCGGTGTGGCGAATGGTCTCCGGAAACCCTTGCGCCACATCTTGCTGTGAACAGATCAGCCCCGAGTTCTCGATCTCGGAATGCTCGATCATCAGGCGTTGGTAAGCCGTCTCATCCAGACCTTCCGTGTCGAACGCGATGGAAAACGTCCGGAGTTCACTGGTATCGACCTGTTGGATCAGGGATACGAGGCTGGAGGAGTCGATCCCTCCCGATAGATAGGCCGCCACCGGCACGTCGGCTCTGAGCCGGATCCGGGTGGCATCCAAAAGCAACGCTCGGAGGTTCTCGGCCAACTCTCCCTCACTGCCGGAGAGAACCTCGTCCGGGGATGCCGGGAAGGTCCAATCCCAATACTTCAGCCTCCGACGTCCCCCATTCTCGCCCACCAGGACCTCCCCGGGGGACAACTCTTGGACTCCCTGGAAGGCCGTCCTCGGGCTTACCGGGGACCAAAACGTCATGATCTGGTCCAGTGCGACCGGGTCGAGGCGGGGGGAGCCCAGAAGGGGAAGGAGGGCTTTCACCTCCGAGGCGAATAAGAGGCGCCCTTCCTTCTCGGCAAAAAAAAGTGGAACGACCCCGACTCGGTCCCGGGCCAGAACCAACCGGTCCGTCTCGGTGTCCCAGAGTCCGATGGCAAACTGGCCATTGAGCTGTTCCACGAAAGCTTCCCCCACCTCCTCATAAAGGTGGACGATGACCTCGGTATCGGTCCGGGTATAAAATCGATGGCCCCTCGATTCCAGCTCCGATCGAAGCTCGACATAGTTGAAGATCTCTCCATTCAGTACAACCTGAACGGTCTTTCTTTCGTTGTGGATCGGCTGGGCGCCCCCTTCCAGGTCGATAATGCTGAGGCGGGTGTGAGCGAGCCCGATCCTGGAGTCCAGCCAGAAACCGTCAGCCTCGGGGCCTCGATGGCGGAGTTGAGCGGCCATGGCTCTCAACTCCGACTTGGACGGGGGCAGCCCCGGCCCCTGGTTCAGGATTCCGGCGATTCCACACATGACGTCAGACGCAACCGCATGGGGTCATTTAACCCACAGCCCCCTTGGCCTCGATCAGGTCGGCGATGTCGCCAAGGGTTCTCAGCTCCGACAGCTCGTCCTCGGAGAGTTGGATCCCGTGCACTTCATCCAAGTCGGCCATGAGAAGAAGGGTGCCCATGGAATCCCATCCCGGCACCTCTTCTCTCGGCGTCTCGAGGGTCAGGTTCTCGGCAGGTTCGTCGAAGAGGTTCCCGCACCATGCGAGGAACTCGGCTGAGGTCATGGTCACGCCTCCAGGGCGGTGATGGAGTCGTTGAACACGCTATGAGTCAGGGGCACCATCGGCTCCAGGTCGACCAGGGAAGCGCTCCAGGACAACACGACACCGTAGCCGATGGACAGAAGCTTCGTCGCGGAACTCCGCTCCAGGGGGAGGCTCCTCGTGATGGTCAGAGGGACCGACGGTCCTCCAGCGTTCCCGAACTCCTCGAGAATAATGGGTACTTCTTCCGGGGCCAGGGCACACTT
>JBDHGR010000587.1:0-4075 GCA_039589815.1 Gemmatimonadota bacterium
TGGGCTGGAACGGGCAGTTTCCTCTATGCGCCTCTTCCTCCCCCAGATGTCCCTCCCTCCTGCCAGCGCGTGGGCGTTTTCGTTCCCGCCACGCTCGTGGCCGTCTGTATGGGTTTTTCGGGTCGATCGCACAGCGTTTCCTACTGTTAATCCGCAAAACCTTTTATTTCATGGACCTATGAGATTATTTTCACACAGAAAACACCTTGACGGTTAAGTGGGTAACGGGTATCCATGCGTGTTCAATCCAACAAAATCAGAACCACAACACTCTTTAAACCTGTCTGGCTGGCTCCGGGTCTCTTGGACTCAGGCTTTTCGGGTCGCGATTCTTTCTCGGAAGAACCGTGGGAGGTTTGGAGAAGGAGGGCAATCATCATGCAACTAAACCCGAGGCTTCCAGGTCCCTATGTTCTGGCCTGCGATGATCTTCGGGGCCCTCTGCCACACAAAGGGAGGTGCAGTTTGCGCCGAACAGCGATATGTGCTCCCCTACTGGCCGTACGATTTAGGTGCTCACGGGGAAATCTTGGGGCACCTGGACACAAGAATTCACAAGTACTCTAGAGAAAGGCAGGATCGAATGAGGAAGAGAACGTTAGGCATTTTGACCGTGGCACTGATGCTAACCCCGTTTGGAGCGTCTGCGCAGGACAAGTCTGATCTCCTGAAGGACGCGCTGAGCGCGGCCTGGCCGGGCATGGCGGAGAATGCGACGGTAGTTGACTGGGAGGGCAATGTGCTGCGGGAGGGTTCAAACGGATGGACCTGCATGCCGACACCACCACAGCTTACCGTCTCCGCACCGATGTGCATGGACAGCGAGTGGATGAAATGGGCCGATGCGTGGCAGAACAAGAAGGAATATGCGGCTGAGTCGCTAGGTATCTCTTATATGCTGGCTGGGGACGGGGGAGCCAGCAACATCGATCCTTACGCAGAGGGCCCGACCGACGACAACGAATGGATCAGAGAGGGCGCACACCTCATGATTCTCGCTCCGGCCCCGTTGCTGGACGCGTATCCGACGGACCCGCAGAACGGCGGCCCCTATGTTATGTGGAAGGGCACACCGTACGCCCACCTGATGGTGCCAGTTGGTTCGCGCGAATTGAAGGAGGAAGACCGGCCTGTAGCAGCAGAAGGGGCCGCTTCTATCGGAAGCAGGCTCCCAGGCCGGAAGCAGGCTCCCAGGCCGCTTCTAACCGGGTCTCAGCGCGGAAATCTAGGAGAAAGTCGTTAGGCGCACGAACAAGTTTTGTGGCAGAAAGGGGGTGAGAAGTCACGATGCTCTTCTTCCTTGGCATCCTTTTCATATCGCTGAATAGTGTTGGCGGCGCCCAAGAAAAGAGCCCAGAACTGCAAATTCGGGAGACCCTTCGGGCGTTGCCTGAGGCGCTGAGAGATGGTGCGACGGTAATCGGATATGAGGGTGGTGAACGCCTAATTCTTAGGGGTGGCTCCGGCGAGATGATCTGCTGGGCTGATGATCCCTCTTTAAGCGATGCCCGTGGTGCTTTCTTTGTGAACTGCTTTCCGAAGTCCCTGGAAGCATTTGAGAACCGGAGAGCCGAACTGGGGGCAAGCCCCGACCTGCTGGAGATCCTTCGCTCTGAGGTCGAGGGCGGGCACCTCATAGTGCCTGAGATGGCAATTCGTTATACCCTTCGCGGCCATGCGGCGGAGGGAGCGGTGCCACTGGCCGTGCTCCACGTGCCTTTCGCAACGGCTCAATTCACGGGCCTTTCAACGGAACCCGATCCTTTTCGACCTTGGTTGATGAATGAGTCGACGGTGATGGCGCATGTCATGTTGCCAGGCCAGTAGTCGGAGATGCATGAGGTTTGATTGGAGCCAACAGCATTGTCCTCCGTCGCAGGTGCAACAGCGGGCGTGGGATTGACCCACGCCACGAGGCTCGGCAGTTGGGCATCTCAGAGGCCCTGGGCTGGGTCAGATACTGGAAACCCCTGAGTTTGTGTGGGAGGTCTGTCCCGATGGGCGGCCTACCGTGTAGTGCTCCCCACTGAGGGATGTCTGTGACCGAGCTTACCCTTTGGCAGCGGTTGAAACAACGCAAGATCGTGCAGCGCGGACTCGCGTATTTGGCGGGTGCCTTTGTTGTGTTCCAGGGCGTCGAAGTGATGGCCGAACCGTGGGGCATCTCCCCTGGAGTCCAACGGGGAATCCACATTGTTCTCCTGATCGGACTTTTCATCACCCTCGTATTCGCCTGGTATCACGGCGAGAAAGGGCGTCAGCGAGTTAGTGGACCCGAGTTGTTGATGGTGGCGGCGTTGCTCGTGGTCGCTGGGGTGGCTCTCTCGATCCTCGGAGGCCCTGAGGACTCCCCTGGCTTCGCCGTTTCACGCGAAGGGGATGACCGACCCGGCGTCGCAGTGCTTCCGTGCACGAACATGAGTGCCGATCCCAACGATGAATACCTCGCCAAATCGCTTCATGATGAGATTCTGCTCAAGCTCCAGAAGATCTCGTCACTTTTCTCGATTGGGCGAACATCGGTGCTCCGTTATGCCGAGGACCCACCGGCGACGCCACTGATCGCATCCGACCTCGGGGTGGGATTCGTCGGCGAGTGCAGCGTCCAGAAATCCGGCTCCCAGATCCGGCTGATTTTCCAGTTGCTCGACGGGAATACGGGAGGGCAACTCTGGGCTGAGGATTTTGACCAGACTTTAACCTCCACCAACCTTTTCGACATTCTCCGCCAGCTTGCCCAAGAGGTGGCACTGGCACTCAATGCTGAACTCACACCTGTAGAGCAGGCCCGCATCTCGGCTGTGCCAACGGAGAACACGGAGGTCTACCAGCTGTACCTGCAGGCGCGGCAACTGGGCCACCAGTTTACGGCCGAGAGCGTCGAGCAGTCCAACGCGCTGTATGAGCAGGCGCTAGAGATCGATCCCGACTATGCCGCGGCGTGGACGGGGCTGGCCAACAACTACAGCGGCCAGGCGCAGTTTGGACTGCGACCGATAGACGAGGGCTACCGGCTGGCCCGCGAGGCGGCCAACCGAGCGTTGGCGATCGACCCGGAAAATGCTGAGGCCCACGCCCTCCTCGGTCAGATCGCGATGGAATACGACAACGACCTGGCAACTTCGGCGCGGCATCTTGAGCGTGCGCTGGCGCTGGCGCCGACCAACCCCGACATCATCACCGTCGCCGCCCTCCTGGCCCAAAGCCTCGGCCGCACGGACGAGGCGATCGCGCTCCAGGAATACGCAGTCGCCCGCGACCCGGTGAAGGGCGGTGGACATGCGTGGCTTGGCTACTTCTACCAGTTGGACGGCCGCTTGGATGAGGCCATCACGTCGTTCCGCACCGCGCTGACACTGAGCCCGGGGAGTATCGGCGCACAGTACGTCCTCGGAGTGGCGCTCCTTCTCAAGGACGAGCCGAAGGCGGCCCTGGCTGCCTTTGCCGAGGAGGCGGACGAGGGCTACCGCCTGATCGGTTTGCCCATGGCCTACCACGCGCTGGGACAGGCGGCCGAATCCGATGCCGTGCTGGCGGAGTTGATCGAGAAGTACGAAGAGGGATTAGCCTACAACATCGCGTACGTGCTGACGTACCGCGGTGAAGCCGACCTCGCCTTCGAGTGGCTGCACAAGGCGGTGGAGCACAACGACCCGGGCCTGGCGGAAATCCCGACCGATGTCCTGTTCGCCAACATCCAAGCCGATCCGCGCTGGCTTCCGTTCCTTGAGAGCATCGGCAAGTCCCCCGAACAGCTCGCGGCCATCGAGTTCGAGGTGCGGCTGCCGCAGTAGGTGCGCCTCAGTCGCGATGAGTCCTCACGCTCACCCGAGCACCGTGCTCCGCTAAAACCTGATCGGCCTTACCGGGGTGGACGTTTCCGTCTCCGCCGCCAGACCAGGAGATCCTGATCTCCTGGCTCCTTCTGGTCCTCCGTACCCTCACTAGCCTGACGACCAATCCCGCTTCCAGGCCCTGCTGGCGGAGTATGCGGATGATGGTGTGCCACGAAGGCGCTGAAAGGAGGTCGAATAGACCAACTGAAGGCAGCCATGCTGCATGAGGGATGAGGGCA
>JBDHGR010000588.1:0-2979 GCA_039589815.1 Gemmatimonadota bacterium
GCCCTCCTGGCCCGGGAGATGGGGGTGAACATCAAGACTTCTTCGGGGCCGGTTTTGGAGAAGCCGGCCGATCTGGTTGGGATCCTTACGAACCAAAGGGAAGGGGACATCCTCTTCATCGACGAGATCCACCGGCTGCGGCCGATCATCGAAGAGTTCCTCTATCCGGCCATGGAGGATTACCGGGTGGAGATACGCCTCTCCGATGGCCCAAAAGCCCAGACCATGACCATGAACATCGAGCGGTTCACTTTGGTTGGCGCCACCACTCGGTTCGGCCTGCTGACGGCACCCATGAGGGCACGGTTCGGGATCGTCCAACGCCTCAACTTCTATCCCCCGGAAGACCTTGCCGTCATCATCCGACGCAGCGCCGAGATCCTCGGAGTCGGGGCTACAAAGAAAGGGGCCGAAGAGCTGGCCCAACGAGCCAGAGGCACACCTCGGGTGGCCAACCGCCTCCTGAGGCGCGTCCGGGACTATGCGCAGGTCAGAGCAGAGGGAATCATCGACAGAAAGGTGGCCGAGGAGGCCTTGAGCCTTCTGGACGTCGACCAGTACGGGTTGGACGAGATGGACGGGCGGATCCTCAAGACCATCATCGAGAAATTCGAGGGAGGACCTGTGGGCCTGAATTCCCTGGCCGTGGCCCTTGGGGAAGACGCGTCCACTCTCGAGGAGGTATACGAACCCTACCTGATCCAGGAGGGGTTCTTGATGAGAACTGCCAGGGGTCGGGAAGCCACCCCCCGGGCTTTCCGCCGGTTTGGGTTCATAGGCCCCGATTCGGCCGGTGACTCCCAGTCGTCCCTCTTCGAGAAGTGAGCAACGGGCCGGAAACCCCCGCCCCTGGATCCAGGGTTTCGGACTACGACTATGAGTTGCCCCCCGGCCGGATCGCACGTTACCCGGTGGATCAGAGGGATCAAAGTCGGCTTCTTGTGGTTTACCGAGACGGATCTCCATTCCGGCATCTGTCCTTCACGGACCTGAAAACCCTGGTGTCCGCCGGGGACGTTCTGGTCGTCAACGAGAGCCGTGTACTCCCCGTTCGGCTCCTGGGAAGGAAGCCCACAGGCGCTCCCGCCGAGATCCTCCTACTCCGGCCGACCTCCTCCGGACCCGGATGGAGTGGGACCACCCCCGGCGGAGAGGAGACCTGGGAAGCTCTGGTGAAGCCAGGGGGGAAGCTCAAGCCCGGGCGTATCGTAGAGATCGCCCCGGACCTTTCACTGGAGATCCTGGATTCGACCCCGGAGGGTGGACGGATCGTCCGCCTTTTGACGGAGCTCTCAGCGGAGGAGGCCCTTCATCTCCATGGACATATGCCCCTTCCGCCCTACATCGATCGGGAGGACGAGGAGCTTGACCGGGAGCGGTACCAGACGGTTTACGCCCGAAATCCTGGCTCGGTGGCGGCTCCCACCGCCGGTCTGCATTTCACCGACGGGCTCCTCGATGAGATGGCCTTGAGGGGGGTTGAAGTTGCCAAGGTCAGCCTCCACGTGGGTGTGGGGACCTTTCGCCCGGTGGAGGTGGAGGACCCATCCGATCATGTGATGCACACCGAGGCGTTTCAGATTCCGGTTCGAACGGCGGAGGCCGTGAATCGGTGCCGGACCACGGGAGGGAAAGTCTGGGCCGTTGGCACCACGGTGGTGCGCACGCTGGAAAGCAGTTTCGGATCTGATGGCCGGGTGAGGCCGGGGCCGGGGGAGACCCGCCTATTCGTTCGCCCCCCGTACCGCTTCAGGGTGGTGGACCACCTCATCACGAATTTCCATCTTCCCAGATCCACCCTTCTCATGCTGGTGGCGGCCTTCGCAGGATACGATCGGATCAGGGAGGCGTATGAGGCAGCAATGGAAAAGGGATACCGGTTCTACTCCTATGGCGATGCCATGGCCATCGTGTGAAAGGGAGAGAATCCATCTCTACTGACGCTTTTTCCTTCAGGCTGGAAGCCACCGACGGCCCCGCCAGGGCCGGGTTGCTCGAGACTCCCCACGGCCCACTCCCCACACCGGCCTTCATGCCCGTCGGTACGCAGGGAACCGTCAAGACCCTGACACCGGAGGAAGTGGGTGCCCTCGGGGCAAACATGGTTTTGGCCAATACCTATCACCTCTTTCTGCGTCCGGGCCACGAGCTCGTGCGGGAGTTGGGAGGGCTCCACCGTTTTATGCGGTGGGAGGGGCCCATCCTCACGGATTCTGGGGGGTTCCAGGTCTTTTCCTTGGCCAGGATCAACAAGATTCAGGATGAAGGAGTGGTGTTCCAGAGCCATATCGACGGATCTCGGCATCTCTTCACGCCGGAGGGTGTCGTCGAGATTCAGAGGGCTCTCGGGGCTGACGTCGTCATGGCCTTCGATCAGTGCCCGCCTGGTGGCGCCAGTAGACGAACGGTTGAAGAGGCGAACCAACGGACCCTCTTCTGGTTGAAGAGGTGTCAGGATCGTTTCAGAACGCTGGCAGAAGAAGGCCCTATCCCTGAACAGGCCCTCTTTCCCGTTCTCCAGGGGAACGTGTTCGACGACCTCAGGGTTCAGCAGGTTCGGGATGTCCTTGAACTGGGTGATTGGGTCGGGTTCGGAATCGGAGGTTTGAGCGTGGGAGAGGCCAAGACGGATATGTGGAAGACTCTGGAGGTTCTGCACGACGCTCTTCCCGTCCATGCTCCACGGTACCTCATGGGTGTGGGATACCCCGACGACCTGTTGCGTTCAGTGGCCCGCGGGTGCGACCTCTTCGATTGTGTCGCGCCGACCCGGAACGCTCGCCATGGAACGGCCTGGACCGGAGCGGAGGGCCAGATCAACCTGAAACACGCCCGTTTCAAAAGGGACACCCTACCCGTCGATCCGACCTGCGATTGTTATACTTGCCAGCGGTTCGACCGGGCCTACCTGCGGCATTTGGCGGTGGCGAACGAGTGGTTGGGCCATCGCCTGCTCAGTATTCATAACCTCCGGTTCCT
>JBDHGR010000589.1:0-2979 GCA_039589815.1 Gemmatimonadota bacterium
CATTCCTATCGAGGAGGCACTTCCTCTCTTCCAGCAGGTCGCCGAGGGGATGGAGGCGGCGCATGAGAAGGGCGTCATCCACCGGGACTTGAAGCCGGCCAACATCAAGGTGACACCCGAAGGCAAGGTCAAGATATTGGACTTCGGACTTGCCAAGGCCTACGCAGATGAGTCCCCAAGCTCGAATCTCTCCGAATCGCCCACTCTCACCAAAGGAACCGCCGTGGGCGTCATCATGGGAACGGCGCCTTACATGAGCCCGGAGCAGGCGCGGGGGAAGGCGGTCGATAAGAGAACGGACATCTGGGCTTTTGGCTGTGTTCTGTACGAAGCCTTGGCGGCTCGGAAGGCGTTCGATGGTGATTCGGTGGCGGACATCATGGGGGCGATCGTCAAGACAGAGCCACGGTGGGAATCCCTGCCGGAAACCACCCCCGGAAAGATTCGCGAGCTTCTGCGTCGGTGTCTTCAGAAAGACTCCCGCCGTCGCTTGAGGGACATGGGCGAAGCGTGGGTTGCGATCGACGAGGCTCTGACCGGTTCCCCAGAAATCTCTCAAGCGGCGGTTCCGGGACTCGGAGAAGAGCGACGAGCGCGAACATGGAAGCGAGGGGCTTTGGTTGCCATTGCGGTTGCCCTCGTCACAACAGGCGTTGCCCTCCGGAGCCTATGGGTGACACCGGTGCGGCCCGTCACCCGGATGGTCATTCCGCTCCCGCCGGGCGATAAGCTCGCGATTGGATTACCTAATCCACTCGCTCTCTCACCGGATGGCCGCTACGTAGCGTACGTCGTTACCCTTCATGATGGGTCGAGGAGGCAGCTCTACCTGAGGGCACTGGATGAGCTGGACGCGAAACCCATTGAAGCTGTGCGAAACGTTGGGGCACCCTTCTTCTCGCATGACAGCCAGTGGTTGGGCTTTAACTCCGGGTGGCTCTGGAAGGTCTCGGTAAGTGGGGGCGCGCCGGTGAAAATCGCGGACACGCGGACCCACAGTACTGCAAGCTGGGGCCCCGATGAACGGATTGTCTACAACCGCTCCAGGCGCTCCGGCCTCCGGCGGGTTTCGGCGGAGGGAGGGGAGCCAGAGGTCCTGACCCTTCCAGATCCAGAGCGGCGCGAATTGAGCCACCGCTCAGCGGAGCTCCTTCCCGGTGGCAAAGCGGTTCTCTTCACTCTCACGACGGTCGACACCGAGTCCTTCGACGATGCCTCGATCGCTGTGCTCTCACTCGAGACCGGGGAATACCGTGTCCTCATCGAAGGCGGAATGGCCGCCCGTTATAGTGCCACCGGGCATCTCCTTTATGCCCGTGCCGGTTCTCTTCTGGCCGTTCCCTTCGATTTGGACGAGCTCCAAGTGAAAGGAACGCCCGTTCCTGTGCTTCAAGGAGTTATGACGTCTCACAATTCAGGGTCCGCCGAGTATCGTATCTCTGGGGACGGGTCGCTTCTCTATGCGCCCGGAACCTCGTGGGGTAATGACCTCCATGTGATCTCGGTGGACCGCGAGGGCCGATCACAGCAGCAGCTCACCGAGACGCCTCGTGCGTTCTTTGAATTACGAGTCTCGCCGGACGGGAGCTCATTGGCTCTTACCATTGACGATCTCAGGGGCAGCTTGTGGGCATATGACATCTCACGCCGTACTTTGACGCGACTCGCATCGGGCTTTCAGCCTGTATGGGCTCCGGAGGGCAATCGAGTGGCCTTCGCTTCGAATCGAGACTCCACGGGCCAGAATCTTTTTCTGCTGGACTTGGATGGTAGTGGCGAGGCCGAGCGGCTCACCACGAGCGACTACGATCAGATTCCTTACTCGTGGTCGCCCGATGGAAAAAACCTCGCGTTCAGGCAGCAAGGGGACATATGGACCCTGTCGATGGAGGGCGGCGGAGCGCCACAGCCATTCTTGCAAACGGAGTTCCGCGAAGGGCGACCCATGTTCTCCCCGAATGGAAGATGGCTTGCCTACGAATCCAACGAATCGGGGAGACAGGAGATTTGCATTCGGCCCTTTCCCGGCCCGGGCAGGAGGTTGCAGGTCTCAGCAGCCGGAGGCACGTTTCCCAGGTGGAACACTGATGGGGAGGAGCTATTTTATCGCAATGGCGACAAGATGATGGTCGTCTCGGTGGAGACGGACGGGGAGCTACGACTCGGAAAACCCCAATTGCTTTTCGAAAGACGGTCCGTTTACGACGAATACGACGTCATGCCTGACGGCCAAAGCTTCGTCATGATCGACGACAGCCAGGCGGCACCGGCGCCGAATCAGTTGATCCTCGTCCAGAACTGGGCCGAAGAGCTCAAGCGACTCGTGCCTACGAATTGAGGCGGGTTAGAACTCAGGTTGTTTGCACAACCGCGCTTGGTTCCACCTCGACACGTGCCACGCCGAGATCGTCGGCGTCGTAGGTTTTTCTGCGTTTCCAAGGCCTTCGCGGCACCTCTCTTGACTCTTCGGCGGAAAGCAAATTATTATTTTCACTCATACGGGCTGGCACTCGCGAGTTGTCCCTTGACGCTCAGTTCCTGGTGAAATCCGATGCCTCTGAGCTCCCGCGATAGGCTGAACGAGTACGAAATCCTCGCGCCCATCGGCGCGGGGGGAATGGGGGAAGTCTACCGCGCCCAGGACACCAAGCTCGGGCGTGAAGTGGCCATTAAAGTTCTTCCCGAAGAGTTCTCTCGAGACGAGGATCGTCTGGCCCGATTCGAGCGGGAAGCTCGCTTGCTTGCTTCTCTGAACCATCCCAACATTGCCACGATTCACGGCTTGGAAGAGTCGGGCGACGTGCGCTTCCTGGTCCTGGAACTGGTGCCCGGCGAGACGCTCGAGGAGGTGATTGCCCGAGGTCCCATTCCTATCGAGGAGGCACTTCCTCTCTTCCAGCAGGTCGCCGAGGGGATGGAGGCGGCGCATGAGAAGGGCGTCATCCACCGGGACTTGAAGCCGGCCAACATCAAGGTGAC
>JBDHGR010000590.1:0-3858 GCA_039589815.1 Gemmatimonadota bacterium
CAAGAAAGTAACTCTCGCTCCTTTTTTTCGCCTAGCGGGGGGAGCCCTCATGGCCGAACCTGTCCAAGGTTGGGGAAGACCGGCATGTTCCCCGCCCTGCCTGAGGCACGGCTCCAAAACGGCGGGAGACCGGATTGGAATCCGAAGAACCGAGGAGACTGAATGGCGCGCCCTAAACGTAAACCACCCTCACCCCGCGTGCTCCAGGCTCTTCTACTTACCTGCTTCGCGGCCTGCTTTTCGCCCGGGCTTTCCCACGCGGACCTTACGGCCCAAGAGGGGGCCGCCCCGGATGAAGGCCCCCAACTCCTCGATGTCTTCTTGGACTGTCACCTCGTCATTAGCTGCGATACCGATCACTTTCGGCGGGAGATCACCTTCGTCAACTGGGTTCGCCTCCGTGAAGATGCCCACCTCCACCTGATACTGACCTGGACTCGATCCGGGGCCGGGACAGAGTACCAGTTCGACAACATCGGACTGGGAGATTGGGAAGGGGAACAATCCCACCTGGCTTGGACATCCAGCAGCGTCAACACCCGGGATGAGATCATCAATGGCATTACCAGGACCATGGCTCTCGGCTTCGTGCCCTATGCTCAAAGACTCGGTTTGGCCGAGCAACTCCGGGTGGAGTTCGATCCCGCGGACGCTATCCAGGCTGCCCGCCGGGTGCAAAATGTCCAGAATCCCGAAGATGATCCGTGGAACTTCTGGGTGTTCCGGGCCAATGCCCGGGCTGACCTGACCGGCCAGGACAAACGGAAGGTCCGGAATCTGAACGGGACCTTTTCCGCCAACCGCATCACGGACAATTACAAGATCGAGCTCAGCTTCAACGGCTCCTTCAACGAAACCAAGAACAAGCTGAGTAGCGGGTCTTGGTTCACCTCGGACAGAAAAACCTGGAGCGCCACAGGGGTGGCGGTAAAGAGTCTCACCGACCACTGGTCCATGGGAGCTCAATTCGGCGGGAATTCCTCTTCGGTGTCAAACCGCAGGGCCGGATTTCGAGCGGCTCCTGCCCTGGAATGGAACCTCTTTCCCTACTCGGAATCCACACGTCAGCAGCTCATCTTCATGTACCAGGTGGGGGGTGCCTGGGTGGACTGGTGGGAGGAGACAATCTTCCTGCAAACGAACGAGTGGGTGTTCGACCACCGATTCCGAGCCGACCTCAATTTCCGCCAGCCCTGGGGAAGCGGGGGGACAGCCTTTCAGGTGGCAAGCCTCCTTAACGACTTCTCGAAATGGGAGATGTCTATCGAGGGAACCGTGAACATCCGGCTCTTTCGAGGCTTTTCCTTCAACGTGGGCGGGAACTACCGGATCATAAGGAACCAGCTCGGGCTACGGAGGCGGAACCTCACCGACGAGGAGATCCTCACCGCCCGAAGACAGCTCCAAACCGACAGCTCCTACCGACTCAACTTCGGTATCACCTTCGACTTCGGCTCCGTATTCAACAACGTGGTGAATTCGAGGTTCCCACAGGATGTGAGGGGTCCGCTCTTCTTCTTCTAAGGGAGCGGGGCCAACTCATGAAGGAGTGGGAAAGAACCGAGTTCCAGGTTTGGCCTAGGCCCCGCAGAGGTGGTCTGGCTCTTCATATCGGTTGCCAGAGCAGGCCATACCACCCCCTTTTGTTGCAGGAAGCCGCACCCTCTCGCTCCGGGTGAGCCCGGAGCAAGCCGGGAGCCCTCCCCACACTGAGGATCAAAGAGCTTCGGCAATCATGATCTGGGACTGGCTCGTCATCGGGTCGGGATTCGGGGGCAGCGTCAGTGCCCTCCGCCTGGCTGAGAGGGGATACTCGGTTCTGGTTCTGGAGAAAGGCGGCAGGTGGAACGCCGAGGACTTCCCCAAAACCAACTGGAATCTCAGGAAGTGGTTCTGGGCCCCAGCAATCGGATTCCGAGGGTTCTTCAAAATGACCTTCCTCCGCCACGTCACCGCCCTCTCCGGGGTAGGCGTGGGCGGCGGATCGCTCGTCTATGCCAACACCCTTCCCACCCCCAGTCAGGCGTTTTTCAAGGCCGGGGAGTGGGGAGAGCTGACAGATTGGGAAGACGAGCTGGCCCCCCATTACGCCACCGCCCGGCGAATCCTGGGGGCCACGGAGAACCCCTTGGAAACCGCTCCCGACAGGGCCCTGAAAGCCATAGCCGAGAGGACCGGGAGGAAGGACCATTTCCACCCGGCCCCCGTCGCGGTCTACTTCGGGGTCCCCGGCGTCACCGTGAAGGACCCGTATCACGGGGGGAAAGGGCCCGACCGGACCGGCTGCAACTTCTGCGGTGGGTGTATGACCGGGTGCAGGTACGGCTCCAAAAACACCCTTGATAGGAATTACCTCTGGCTGGCGGAACGTCTCGGTGTCACCGTCCAGCCGGACACCGAAGTGCGGTGGGTGCGCCCGACAAGTGAGCGGAGTGGCCCGGCGAGTGAGCGGAGTGGCCCGGCAAATGTGGGGGGTGGCCAGGCAAAAGTGGGGGGTGGCCAGGAGCCGGAATCGGGAACCGGTGCTCGCTTCCTGGTGGAGGCCCGTGAAAGGCGCGCCCCTTTCCGCACCGTGGAGCGGACCTTCGAAGCCAACAACGTAATCTTCGCCGGTGGGGTCACGGGAACCGTCGATCTCCTGCTAAGACTCAAGGAGCGTCCAGACGGTCTCCCGGGGTTATCCAACCGGGTGGGTGACCGGGTCCGGACCAACTCTGAGGTGCTGGTGGGCGTGACCACCCAACGGAGGGATCTGGACCTGTCGGAGGGAGTGGCCATCACCTCCATCCTCCAGACCGATGATCATTCCTTCGTGGAGCCCTGTCGCTTCTCGCCCGGCTCAGGCTTTTTCCGGATCCTGGCGACACCCCACGCCCCGGGAAGAACGTTGATTCGGAGGGTTTCGGCTTCTGCGAGGAGGTTGTTCCGGAGCCCGGTCCGAAGCCTCCGGGCCTTTCTGGTTCCCGACTGGGCACGGGACGGGCCGGTGCCCACGGCTTCCATCCCCGAAGCCACCGAGCTGGCTGAAAACTACGCCGAAGAAGTCGATGGTTATGTAGGTAGCATTGTCATGGAAACCATCCTCGGGATTCCCACCACGGCCCATATCCTGGGGGGCGCATGTATGGGAACGACGAAGGATGAGGGCGTCATCGATGACCGGCACCGAGTATTCGGATATGATGGGCTTTACGTCATCGACGGGTCGGCAATGAGCGCGAACCCCGGCGTGAATCCCTCCCTTACCATCACTGCCTTGGCTGAGAGGGCCATGTCCTTCATTCCAGAGAAAGAACCAAGGGAGAAGCCAGCACCAAACCGGGGGCAAGGCGAATGACCCGATCCGCCGTCGGCTCTGGCGAACTTCTGAAAATCCTTCGTGTCCGGGACGGCCTGGCCGTGACCGTGGGAATCGTCATCGGCGTCGGGATCCTCCGGACCCCAGGGCTGATCGCTGGATACCTCGGCAGTCCTTTGGCCATGCTCGGAGTGTGGATTTTCGGGGGCATCGTGGTGGCCCTGAGCACGCTGGTTCTTGCGGAGATGGCCGCTGCTCTGCCGCAGGCAGGGGGGAAGTACGTGTATGCCAGAGAAGCATACGGACCACAGGTCGGCTTCGTAGTCGGATGGTCGGAGCTCCTCGTCACCCGGGGCTTCTCTGGAGCGGCCAAGGCCGTGGTCATCGCCGAGTACTTGGTTCTGCTGATGGGTCGCGGATCGGTACCGATTCTAGCCAGCGCGGTGGTGTTAGCCTTTTTCCTCCTTCACACCGGCGGGCTGAAGGCGGGTCGGGACTTCCAGAACGTGTCGACGCTGGCCAAGGTCCTGTTCATCCTCGCCATCGGGACGGCGGGGGTT
>JBDHGR010000591.1:0-2972 GCA_039589815.1 Gemmatimonadota bacterium
ATGGAATACATTCAACTGACGAAACTAGTCCAAGACGGCGAGTATGAGGCCATACTCCGGGAGATGGAGATCTCCCCATACCGTTTTGAGAAATGCCAAGGTGGCTGGCAAAAATATGGGGATCAGCCCGTCTGCAGGGTGAACCTCTATTTCGAGATCTTAGATGGGTCTCCGGGCGCGGCGAATCCTGATGACTGGCTGTGGTATGACGAATACTGGCCGGATCGGGATTCGGCACTTGACCGCATCGTAAAGATGGTCGAGGGACTCGGGATACCACACATCGAAAAACCGTTTCCGCGCATCACGAGTCTGCCACTTGGCCATCGCTTCAGGGTGCAGGTGGTGAATACCGTTCAGGTGGGCGGTGGGCGGGCACTCCACTACTCCTTCGTGACCGAGGTCCTGGGCCTAGCCGAACCGGCCCTGGCGCGATGAAGGCCCCTATGGGTGATCGGCCAAGGGTCCCATCCAACCGGGGGGTGTCTAGGAGGTGTTCCAAGGCGAGGATTTTCACCACTACTGGTGTAGCCATTCAAGTTTGAGGCAACGTGCGCTTCCTGACCGTCAAGCAAACTAGCGAGATCCTGGCCGTCAGTGAGTCCACCCTTTACCGGTGGCCCATGTTGGGATACATTCCCTCCCACCGCTTTGGGCGCATGATCCGTTTCGAGGAGGATGAGATCAGACGATGGGCTGATGAGAGGAGGCAGATCCATGAAGCCGCGGGTGGAGTACCTCAAGGGCCGATATCGGGGGGTGTACCGGGTCACGGGGAAGAAAGGAGTCACGTACGGGATCGACCTCACGGACTCAAAGGGTCGCCGGGTAAGACGCGTCGTGGGCAAGGATCTCCAGGCGGCGCTGCGGGAGTTGCAGGCGGTCAAGGGCCGGAAGGCAGAGGGCCGATCGATTGGACTTTATACGGCGTCAAATAGGATCACCTTCGGTGAACTCGCCAAGAACGTCTACGAGCCTGAGATCCTCCAAGCGGTCGAGAACCGAGGCAGCCTTGCTTCCATGCTTACCGACCTCCGGACTCTCCTCGCCTTTTTCGCCCTGACTCCGTTGAATAAGATCACCACCGCCGAGGTCGAAAGATACACAACCCTTCGCCGCCGAAACCAAATCACCATTCCAGACTACCGCTTCAGGACTCGGGTCCTTGAGGACGGAAGGGAGTTTTGGCGAACAACGGCACATTCGAAAAAGCCTCAAATCAGCTTCCACACGATCCGGCGCGAGCTGCGAACTCTGAGGAGCATCCTCCGCCACGCGGTCAAGCGAGGATTGCTCTCCAGAGAAGCCTTGCCTGAAACCCCGAGGGTGAAAAGTGATCGCCGAGAACCCTACGTCACGAAAGAACAGCTTCATAAGATCCTTGCCGCGGCGGACCCCAGGATCAAGCCCATCATCGGCCTGGCCCTCGCAACCGGCAGACGCCGCATGGAGCTGCTCAGCCTCACCCCTAGCCAAGTGGACTGGCAGGCCAAGGGCATCATTTTCCGCCGGCTCAAATCTCACCGTAAGGCCATCTTCGTCCCCATGAACCGCACGGTCCAGGCCATCCTCGAGGATCTACCTCGGCCACTGGCTGACGACGCCCTTTACTTCTCGATACCACACCGCGACCTGCAGCGCCTGTGGGATCGGGCGGTACGGGCAGCAGGCATCACCGACCTACACCTGCACGATCTCCGTCATGTGGTGGCTTCCCATCTCCTGAACAAGGGGGTGCCGGATCAGATGCGTGCTGAAGTCCTCGGTCACTCTGCTGGCGGTCGCTTCGCCATGACGGCGCGGTACTCGCATGCGACGATCGAATATCTGCGCAGGGTGTATGAGGAACTCGACGACCTCGCCCCGGAGCTGTGGCAAAAGCTCAGACCCGAGGCACAATATTCACCTCTGGGGCATTAAGGCTTTCCTCGCTATGCCAAGGGAGCGAGAGTGCTCGGTGGCCGATTTTCCTTGACATCACCCAAGGGGGGTGGTTAATCTTCAGATTGATCCGGGGTTTTGAACGGCTCCGAGGCCTTTATTCATAAGTAGTTCCGTCCACATGGCCTGACCGGACCACACTTGGCATCCGACCTGCACCTGAAGGTTGAGAGGAGTGCAGATCACCAAGTGAAAGCTGCCGGGAGCCGCAAAATGACTTCTCGGAGTCGTGACCTACCAAGATACTGGCCCATCCTGTTTGTTCTTGACTGTGTAGGAACCCTGCGGAATAACTTCCACCTGCAAAAGATTCTTTACTTAGCGCAGGTTGAACACAACGTTCCTATATCGTACACGTTCGTCCTCGAAGACTACGGACCGTATTCTAGAGCTGTCAAAGCTGACTTTATCTCGCTTGCTTCGGCCGGCTTAATCGACCTCGAATATGGAGATGGCTGGGTGTTAAAAATTACGGAAAATGGCAGAAAGGTTGTAAAGGGCGTCTATGCAGCCCTCGATGAGAAGGTATTGAAAGAGTTTAAGGTGTGTGTTGAAAAATGGAGTCGAAAGGGTCTTCACGAACTCAAGCGATATGTCTATAAAGAACACCTGCCATCCAACGAGGCATACTTTGAGTCAAGAGAGGACTTTACTGAACTCACTAACGCCTTGATGAAACACCTTGCTCGCTACCCAACCAGTTCCAACAAGTTGCTAGTGATGGGGGCCTTGGATTACGTCACGACGGCTCTTGGCAGAGAACAACTTCAGGATCCGGCCCAGCGCAATCACTTCCTCCGCACCGCGGTTCGACTTATTGACCAGGTATCGAACATTTTCGACGAGACAAGCGAGAACCATGCGGTCTTGCGCGAGCTCATGCTGGCCCAGCTGAAGGACGACTTTGACCACTTTCAGCAAGTGTCCGAGCAGTACCATGTCTTGCCGTCGCTCTACGATGAGAACGTTGATCTCGCAGCCCTGATTGGTAAGCCAAGCCCCTAGGCAAATGAAAAATGAACCAGATCTGC
>JBDHGR010000592.1:0-2969 GCA_039589815.1 Gemmatimonadota bacterium
CACCACGAGGGAGACCAAAAAAAACGCGATCCAGATGTAGTTCAGAACCACGGGGCATCTCCCGCGAGGAGCTTGGCCAACACCGGCACGTGGTCCCGGACCAGGGAGTCGTTGTCGGTGGGGGGAAATTCATAGGTGACCACACCGATGCCCTTCTCTCCACCCCATGTGCCAAAAGAGCCGGGCGTGGGATATCCCACATCTGACACCAAGGGGAGCCCCGTCTGTCCGGACAGCCACTGGGCGAGTGTCCCCAGGTTGTCATCATCGATGCAGGCCAGGGGCGCATGAAGGGAAACCACGGTTTCGGGCTTCAGCTCCTCGATGAGACTGATCAAGGCTCTGGTTTCCGGCTCGGAGCCGGGCCGGGAGCCCGGGCTGAGGGCGACTTCCGGGGCAGCGTCCAAAGTTGACCGGTGCATGACCGGATCAGGACGCCAGTCACGAGTAGGGAAGTTTCGGTTCAGATCGACCCCCTGGGCATTGCACCTCGTACCACGGATCAGCCCATCCGGATTGGCAGCCAGGACCACGCCGCAATGGGGAGACGGTTCGGATAGGAGCCGGAGGGCTCGGGAGAGGGCCACCGTCGTCTCCCCTTCCTCGCCGTGAATGCCGGCGTGGACCAGGAGCTTGCATTCACCCATGGGACGCCAGACCTCCAAAGGAATGCCGAGGTGGGAAAGTCCGTAGTTGGTCGGGTCCCAGGGGAGAGTACCGGTTTCCCGCGCCGGTCGAAGCATCATACAGGTGGCCTCCCCACGTTCATCACGAACCGTTCATGGATCTCTTCCAGGTGCGCCAGGACGACCCCCTTCAGCTTGATATCGGAGTGTTGCAGGGTTTGACGAAGGACCCCTGGCGTGAGTTGCTTCAGGAAGACCTCTGCCACCGGGGCGCAGCTCAGATGCCAGCGCTCCGGAGCGACCCCGTTTCGGTCACGGTCGTAGGGACGGAAAAACCCGAAAGCCCCCTGACCCTCCATCTTCGCGTCCAACCAAGCGTGTAAGGGCCCGAACATTCCCCCTGGGTCCACCTCCTCCGGCAGGAGCTCGATCTCGTACCCAACAGGCTTTGATCCAGCGTCGAAGACGTCCAGGTCCGTTCCCCAATGATGCCGCGAAGCTCCGGGCAGGGCGGACCACCGGAGGATGGCAAACACCAACTCTGTTCCACTCAGCCTCTTGATATCGATGGGCCTGGCCCGGCTATCCAGAACTGATTGTTCTCCTTCCACTTTTCGGTTCCAGATGGACAGCTGCTTCTCGAAGCTGCGGAATCCGCTGAGGATCTGGAGGTCGAAACCGGCCCGGGCCGCCTCCTCCTTCAGGAGAAGGAACGGTTCGACAACGTCGCGATGGACTGGAACGCCCAGAAGCGTCGCGTGGTCCGAGGAGCACAGGTGGCGCTCCGTTTCACCGGTCAGATGAGCGTTGTCCAATGAACTCTCGAGGGCGATGGGCTAGGAGGAGACACCGGCCAATATGGAGTTCGAACCGGGGAAGGGACAGAATCAGAACGGTGAGCCGGGGAGACTCTCTCGGCATTCCCTTACCGAACCGCCGCGACCACGTGGTTCACGATCACGTCAAGGACTGCCGTCTCAACAACGTCGGGGCCCTCGTCTGAACTGACGCCCCTCCACTCGGTGGTCGCCACTACTACCAGATCGAGGCCCGGCATCACGTAGAGGAACTGGCCCCCATAACCCCAGGCCAGGAATGCGTCACCTCGGGACCCGTCGTCTGTCCACCAGAGGAACCCGTAGCTCAAGGAACGGAGGGCGCCGAACGCCACCCTCCATGAGAAAGCCGGTCGAGTCGCCTGTTGGATCCAGGATCTCGCAAGGATCTGCCGGTCCCCCGACCACCCGTCCTGAAGAAACAGCTGACCCAACCGGGCCAGATCCCGTGGCCTCAGGTCGATACCGGCCCCGCCATTGTGGTGGGAGCCCAGGGGCTCCCAACGACTTCGGGTTATCCCCAGGGGGGAAAACAGGAGGGCATCGGCGAGATCGGGAAGGCTCAAACCCGACGCCTCGGTCAGAATGACCCCGAGAAGGTGAACCGCGGCGCTGTTGTACTTGAAGGTGGCTCCAGGCGGATCGAGCATGGGTTTGCCCAGAAGATATGCGATCCGGTCATCCGAGAGGATCCATTCGTTGTATCCGATGGCCCCATCTTCATGCCAGTCGAAACCCCCCGTCATGGTCAACAGGTGGCGCACGGAGATATCCCGCTGCTCCGGGAATTGGAAGGGTGCGGCCGGCAGGAGATCGCCCAGTGTCTGGTCCAGCCCCATGAGGTACCCCTCTTCGATGGCCAGACCTGTCAGGGTCGACACAACGCTCTTGGTCACGGACCGAAGGTCGTTCAGGCTGTCCCGCTGATTTCCGCGGAAGTACTCCTCCACCACCAACGTCCCGTTCCTCACAACCAGGAGGCTCATCATCCGTGGGATCCCGCTGGCCGCCGAGACGGCGGCGTCGATCCCCGCCTTCCGGAGTCCCTCGGATTCCGGCGAGGCCTCACGCAATGGCTCGGCCAGATCAACGGGCGACAGGGTTCCGGGAGTGGTAGGGGAGTCATCACAACCCAGTATCAGGAGAACCAGGAGGAGGAATAATCTCGAATGGAAGCTGGATCTCATACTCCCCTATACGCCGGATATGCCATCGGCTTGCAGGTGGGAAAAAGAGGGGAGGTGCACGCTCCCTCAGGCCGGTCTGAAGCCTTCGATGAAACCCGCATCCATCCACCAGATGTCCCCTTCTCCTATGAAAAATATGAACCTCCCGTCGGGGGTCACAGCGGGGCAAAGGGGATCGTGGAAAGAGTCCATTTCCCCATCGAGGCTGATGGGTGGAAGCCAGGAACCGTCTGAGTTTCGGTAGCTGATGAAGAGTGTGAAGAGGCCCTCCCCACCCCCAGGGTGCCCGGTGGAGGCGAAGATCAGGTAGCTCTCATCCG
>JBDHGR010000593.1:0-4140 GCA_039589815.1 Gemmatimonadota bacterium
CTACCGGTCAACGTGCCGGTAACGAACCACTCCCTGTTGCTCCACATGTGGTTGAAATCGAGTCCACCGACGTAGGCGGCGGAGTGGATGGCCTCGTCGAGAGCCGGGTCGGACAGATCCCGATTCACACCGGTAAAGATTCCTCCGACTGTGGAACTCCCATCGCGGAAATCCCGACGGGCACGGCCTACCAGGTAGTTGGAGAAAGGCTCCACGACCGCGGCCTGCTTCACCCCGCTTCCGTCTAGGTAGCGGCCCTCTTCTTCCTGCGTGACCGCCTCCATGAGACCGATCGACCACGCCCCCACCCGACCACTCACCTTCATGGCCCCGGCGATGGTGCTCTGATCCGGAAGATCCACGAACCGGGCCCCCATGGCGTAGAGGTCTCGTTGGGGAGCCCGGCCCACTCTTCGGGAATAAAAGAGCTCACCCAGATCCGACTGGTTGAGGCCAAACCCTGGGAACCCGTACCTGAAGATCTCCGCACCTTCTACGAAGAACGGCCGTCTCTCCGGGAAATAGGTTTCGTATTGGGTGAGATTCACCACCGCGGGATCCACCTCTACCTGCCCAAAGTCCGGGTTGATGGTGGCATCCAAGGTGAGATTCGAGGTGATTCCGTACTTGAGGTCCAAACCCGCAGCGTAGACCTGTTCTCCTGTACCCCGAAAGGGATCGTCAGGGTGTACGTTCAGGTGCTCCGACCGGGTGGTGGCATAGGGAAGGACCTCCAAGCCTCTGGGTGCCTGGAGTCGGCCCAAACCAAGTAGATGGCCATACCGATGGGGCCCTCCCGCCTCGGTTCGGGGCGTGTGGGCAAAGTTGGCGATCTCCTGTTTTCGGGCAATGAATCGCGTGAGCTGAATGCCCCATACTGGATTGTCGGCGGTGTCGAACCGGAGCTGTGAGTAGGGAATTCGCCACTCCCCATACCAGCCTTGATCGTCCACCGAGGCGGCCCCTTCCCACACGGGCTCCCACCCGAAATCGTACTCGCCATCGGTCCCCAGTGCAGCGTCCTGGTACGACCCCGACGGGGTGAGTGTGAAGGCAAAGGAGGTATTGTGGTCGTGGCGGGAGTCCAGGTTCACGTAGAAGTAGTCGAAATCGGATACCACATCCCGCCGAACGAGAGTAGCTCGGATCTCTTCGGGCTCGGAATCATAGAGCCAAGCCCCGATGTAAAGGGCGTCCGGCCCGGCCAGCAGTCGGACTTCGGTCCGCTCGGACACGGGTTCGCCATCGTTTGGCTCACGCTGTCTGAAATCCGAAAAGACCTCTGCGGCCTGCCAAGCACTTTCCTCCAAGACCCCGTCCACATCGATGGAGCCAACAAGGGGGGAAACCGAAAGGCCCGGAGCCATGGTCTCATGATCGTACGATCCCTCGGTGGGCAACTCCGTCGCCACCCGGACTGCCTGCTCCTGAGCAAACGCCTCTTCCGGTGTGATGAGATAAAGAATCACCAGAACAAAAATGAAGAGGGCCAGGGGGATCACAAGCAGGCTGTGCCAGGAGGCCGAGGCCGGTGGACGGTGGCAAGACATGTTTCAGTCCGGGTTTAAGGGCATGCTTCCTCGGCGGCTTGCTACTTCCTACAAGCAATTACCACGGGTCTTTCACTGAAGCCGAGAGCAGGTGCCCCACCACCGGCCGGATAGGTCATTACTAAGATGCTGCCAACCTTAACTTGGTTGGCTTTGTCCCTGTCAGGGAGATGTCAGGGAATGGACCGGCGGGAGGGGGTGATGGGGTGATCCCGGCGTTGTCCTGTCCGCCCCTACACGCTCAACCTCACTAAGTATTTTTCCAAAGAGAGGAACTGTCGCGCAAAAGCATTTTAAGGTTATACTTCTGTTCGCTATGCACGACTGAAAGCTCGCGTTTCAGGTGCATCTCGCCCCCCAAAAGATGATTCGAGTCCAAGCCAGCTATCTGGACCCGTTTTGAAACGGCCCGGATCGTCCAGGTCCTTTTCGTCTGCCTGGGTGTGTCGCGGGGCATCGGTTCGGTGGGGGCGGCATGTGAAGCTCCATGGGAGGCTCTCTGAAAACTCCTGCACTCACGAAACTCGGTTTCACCAATCGGAGGCGTGTTCATGAAACGGTTCTCTCTCTCGGCCCTCGTGGCCCTGGGTATCCTTTTCCCCGTCACCTTCCTACCGGCCCAGGGGAACGACACCCCAAAGCCCGGTCCGGGACCGGAAGTCCCGGCTCAACAGGTCGACACCATCGTCATACAGATCGTGGCCGACGCCGACTCGGTGGTCGCGGTCCCCAACGTCGTGACGGTTTCCCCGGGCCAGGTGGTAACCTGGAATTCTGACCTGGGGGATTGGACCGTCTTTTTCCAGTCCGCTCAGCCTTTTGGGGAGCAAGCTGTCGGACAAGGGATCAGGGGCGGCCGAGGTCAACAAAATGGACAGGCAGTCCGGAATGAAGCCGCTGAAGGGCGCTACAAATACGACATCCTGGTCCAGGTTCAGGGAGGGAGGAACCTGAGAGCGGATCCGGAGATCGTCATCGCTCCAAGGGAACTGCCGTAGGTCGAACCTGCGCAGACAAAACAAGAAGAGGTCCGAGGCCCAAGCCACGCCTGGGCTCCGGGCCTCTTCCATTTTTTCAGGAGCATGGGGGCTTCAGGCGTCCGAGGTCAACCGGAGTCGGCACCCGGCGCGCCAACCATCGCTTCGAACCGAGAATGTTCCCGGAGCGGTTCCCACCACCAATCCCGCGCTATATAAGCCTTCCTCTGCGGGAGATCTCTCAGGAACTCGTCGAGAAGGTCCAAGGCCCGGTCCTCCTCCCCGAGATGGAGCCGCACGTTTGCTTCGAAATACCGCGTCCAAGGGCTGCCGGCTGTTGACGACGCATGGACCTGGTTTACCAGGGCCTGAGCGCTATCCGCCATCCCGTGTTGGGCCAGAACTGCTGCCACCTGGAGTCGTCCGAATGAGCCTCCGACCCAGCCCGCGAGGATCACGAGCTTCGCTGCCGTAAACGAGGGCTCGGCCGGAAACCGCCTTCGGCCTTCATCATTCCACTGGCTGGCGCGTTGGATATCACCCAGATCCAACCAAACCTGGGACAGAATGAAGAGGACCTCCTTCTGCCCATTGATGAGAAACGGATCGGCATCCAGGGCGTGTTGGGCGGCAATGGAGGCTTCCTGAAAGTCCCCCTGCAGGCGCAGGAGATCAGCCAAAGATACCTGGGCAAACACACGCGACGGATCTGCGGCGGTGGCCGCACGAAGGTCCTCCTCGGCCAGTTGGGCTAGTCTAGGCCCATTCTCGGCATCTTGCCTCCGGAAGAGATCCACTCGAAGTGATCCCCTGAGCTCGAGAGCCTCGGGATTCCCCGGGTCCCGGTCCAGGGCCTCTTCGGCCATGCCAAGTCCTTCCTCCAGAAGCTCCCGGTCCCGCATGCTTTGCGAAGCGGAGTAGAAACCGGCTCGGGTCCGTGCAGTCCAACCCCGAGCAATCAAAGGAGCTGGCCACCTGGGGTCCTCTTCAGAGGCCTGGGCATAGAGAGAGTCGGCCCTGAGCAGGGTCCTCCTGGCTGATACGGTGTCGCCGAGAGCCCAAAGCAACGTGTCGGCGTCCTCCAGGAGATGTTGGGCTCGCTGGTAGACCTCCCAAGCCACTGCATCGTCGGAGCCGGCCCGGGCCCTTCGGCTCTGGAGCTCCCTCCCGAGGGCCTCGCCAACCAACCGAACCGCCTGTTGGACAATGGTGTCACGTAGCGCCAAAACATCTTCCCCCTGCCCGTCGATCCTCTCGCTGAACCGGTGCATGCCTGATTGCCCATCGATCAGCTGAACGGTCACGGCGATGCGATCACCGGAGCCCTCCACACTGCCTTCCACCAGGCTTCCCACTCCAAGCGTTCGGGCCAGGCTGTCCAGGGGAATCGCCAGGTCGCGATAAGGCTTCACTCCATTCCTTGAGACGACGCTGAGAGCCTCCACCTGACTCAGCTCATGAATGAGGGCTTCCGTGACACCGTTGGCGAGGTAAGCAAGCTCCCCCCCAGGACTGAAATCGTCGAAATAGAGAACGGCCAACCTGGAGGGATCCAAACCGGATCCCTCCTCCGCCGGCCGAGCGCCCGGAGACCTGACAGCGTCCGGTTTCAG
>JBDHGR010000594.1:0-2953 GCA_039589815.1 Gemmatimonadota bacterium
CTGGCGCGTGCAGTCGTTCACCCGAAGCCCGGTGGGGTCCAGGTCCGGCCCCACGTGGCCGATGGCCTGGACGGCTTGTTCGACGTTGAGGGTCCACCGGGGTGCACCGGGGGCGCCCTTCTTGGTGAAGATCTGGATCACTCCCGCGCTGGCGTCAGTGCCGTAGAGGGCCGAGGCCGCGGCGCCCTTGATGATCTCAATCCTATCGATGTCCTCCTCACGAATGCTGCCCAGGAAGGTCGCGTGCTCCTCGGCTTCGCCGGTAGAGGACTCCAGGACCCCGTCGGGCATGCGCACGCCGTCGATGTAGATGAGCGGCGCGTTCCGCCCGTTCACGGAGTTGGTTCCCCGCAGGAGGATGTCGGATCCGGCACCGGCCGTGCCGGATGACCCCGTGACGCTAACGCCCAGGGCGCGGCCCCTGAGAGCGTCCTCGAGGTTGATGGCGCCGGCAGCGGTGATCTCGTCAGCGGTGACCACGGAGATGCTGTTGCCCACCTCCCGCTTTTGGTTTCCGAGGGCCGTTCCCGTGATCACCATCCCCTCGAGCTCAACTGCCCGGGGATAGATGCTGAAGTCGGCCAGGGTCGACTCGCCGGCGCTCACCGTCACCGTCTGGCGCTGTTCTCCCCAACCGATGAGCTGAGTTACGATTTCCTGTTCCCCTGCTGGCACGTTCAGGATCAGGAACCGGCCCTGGTTGTTGGTTAGAGTACCGAGGCGGGTGCCCGTGATGGACATCTGCACGTCCTGAACGGGTTCCCCTGTCTCCCCGTTGATCACCGCCCCCGTGACCGTTCCGGTCTGTTGGGCTGCGAGGGGCCCAGCGGAAAACAAGGCGAACACCATCGCCAAGCCACTGAGCCACCCAGGTAAGAACTTAGGTACCGACATGATCCCTCCCTTATCTGGTGGACTGAAATAAGGAACTCCCCAGGAGACATTCCCGGGGCCGCATCTCAAAACCTCGTCTATGTGAATGTGAGGGAATGGAAGACCCATGGCGGGTAAGGATGCCCATACCTAACAGGCACAAGCCGGCCCTGCCGGAGTCGGTACACCCCGCCCTCGTAGCCATCTAGGTCCCTTGTTTCCTCGCATGGCCGCGCGCACAGGATATTTTGGGGTCCGCCAACGCTACAGGATTCGATTTTTTCGGCTTCAAGTCAATGAGTTTGTTACCGACCTATGAGAGCGAAGGCCCTGAGAAAACCCTTCGCCTTTCCTTGCTCCCACTTCGGTAGCCGGTCCAGAACATTGCGGACCTTGTGATCCCAGCACCGTTGCTCCTCGGCCCACCGCCAGGCTTGCGCTTGCGTTGCAGTATCCCAGATCGTCTGATCGCCATCAGCCGCCAGGAGCAGGGGCTCTCTCCCAGCCCCCTGGCCCTCAGATCCCGGCATACGGCCGTCCAGGCCCGGTGGACTCCCGGTAAGCCGACGTGAGAGCCAGTATCCCCTTGGATGGGCCTGAAACACACTGGATCGAAAGCCCAGGCGTGTTCCCCCGACCACAGCTAGGTGGTGCCCGTCCAGGAAGGGCCTCCCAGCGGTACCATTTCACCAATCCTTTACAGTACCGGAGTGGCCGCGTGGGCCCCCGAACCCTAAACTGGGTAGACCTTCAATTAGGAGGAGGGTTGTTTTCAGAAGTTCGTTCTCGGCACACGCACAGGGAGGGTCTGGGATGAATCTTCACCGCCACACACGAGGCAGGTGGTTGCCCCTCGGGTTGACCGCCGGGTTGGCCGCCGGGCTGGCCGTTAGCCTGCTTCTGGTGTCTGTCCAGTCCGTCGGCGCTCAGAGGGTGAACATCACTTTCGATGACTACCATGGGTATGACGGCACCGTGGACTACCTCAGGAGGGTCGCTCGGGAGTATTCGGACATCACGGAGCTCATGGAGATCGGACAGTCGACCTCCGGACGCCCCATGTATGTCCTTGCCATCTCGAGGATGAACAACGGAACCACCATTGACCGCCACGTTGAACTTCGGAACCCGCGGAAAGAGGGGGTGGAAAATGTCACTCCCATGAAGTCCTACCACGGGAAACCCGGGGTGTGGATCGACGGGGGAACCCATGGAAACGAATACACGGGCACTGAGGTTTCCCTCTACATCATCGACAAGTTGGTGTCCGGTTACGGATCCGATGACGCCATCACACAGCTTGTGGATGACAACGTCTTCTATATCTGTCCAATCGTGAATCCGGACGGCGTCTACAACTCTGTCGAACGTGGAATCTCTCAGCGACAGAACAGCATGGACGTGGACAACGACGACGACGGGCGCGTCAACGAGGACGGACCCGATGACCTGAACGGGGACGGAAAGATCACCAGCTTCCGCTATCCCGACGAAAACGGCAGGTACGTCATCGACGACGAAGACCCCCGCCTCATGGTGCAACTGGGCCGCGATGAGGAAACCACCAAGGAACGGTATTCGGTGGTGAGGGAAGATCGGGACAACGACGGTGATGGTCGCCGCGGTGAAGATGGCGAATCCGGCATCGACGTGAACCGAAACTTCCCGGAGGGGTGGTTCAACGATGAACCCGACGGGAAGAAGGGCGGAAGCGGCTACTACGCGGCCTCATCCAACGAGGCCCGTGCCATACTGGAGTTCTTCACCAACAACACCAACGTCCTCCTGGTTCAGTCCTTCCACACGTCAGGCGGGTTCACGTATCGGCCCTTCGCCCGTTGGCCCGATAGCCGGATCACGGCGGAAGACCTGGCTGTTTTCGACCAGGTCATGGGGCCGAAATACAAAGAGCTCCATCCCGGCGAGGAAAACCAAGACCGGTTGTGGAGGCCACCGTATCGGGGAGACCGGCCCTACGGGTACGGAATCTTCATCGATTGGGCTTACGCACAGTACGGCGCGTACTCCATGACCACGGAGCTCTGGAGTTGGAGCCGGGACACCCGGGGACTCCCTGGTT
>JBDHGR010000595.1:0-2936 GCA_039589815.1 Gemmatimonadota bacterium
CACCCATCACCCGGAGAGGGGAGAACTCCCCGAGGCTGATGTTCAGGATCTGGTCCGCCGCACACAGGCCACAAGGGATCTCTCGAGAGAGTACGGGCTTCTCTTCACTCAGGACGGACACGCTGGCGGGACGGTGAAATTTGCCCACGAAGTGCTGGGGATTCTCGGACCGGATGCCCTTCTCTCCCACGCCACGGAGCTTACCGAAGAAGAAATCCAGATCTGCGCCGAGACCAACACCCGCATCGTGCACAATCCCAGCGCCATCGCATCCATCCGTGGACGTTGTCCGGTGATCGAGCTACAGGATGCCGGGGTGACCGTAATGCTCGGGTCCGACGGTGTGGCTCCGGACCGGAGCTACGACATGTTCCGCCACATGTTCCAGGCCATGCGGTATCACAGGTTCCATTTCCGGAACCCGGATGTGTTGCCTGCCGGCAGGGTCTTGGCCATGGCGACCATCGAGGCGGCACAAGCTCTCGGTTTGGGAGATGAGATCGGGTCGCTGGAGGTCGGAAAAAGGGCCGACATCATTCTCATCGACATGCAGAAACCGCACCTCTATCCCCCGGACATGCCTCTCTATCGGGTAGCCTACTTCGCCAACGGGAACGATGTGGAGACGGTTATCGTCAATGGGGAAGTGTTGATGCTGGACCGCCAGGTTCGGACCGTGAACGAGGCCGAGGTCCTGGAGCTGGCCCAGAAAGAGATCGCTGCAGCTCTGGAGCGAACCGGTCTTCAGCACTTGGTGGAGACCCCTGAGGGGTTCTGGGGCCTGGATAGGCCGCCACGGTAAGACTGACGTTACCAAGCCCCGGGCCCTGGATTCCGGGCGGAGTGTTTGCCTCCGCTCAGCACGGAACCTGTGGAGGTAATGGCCAGCAGCCTCGCTATTCCTGTTGGGAGGAGGTGGATAGCGATTAGCTTCGGGAGGAATTCGTTACAGGTTGAGACTGATGGGGGCGTTGATGTTTGGGAGGGACCGGGCAGCCCTCAACCCTTACTTTGCCTTGCTCAGCATAGACGCAAGACCAGACCGCAGCTCTCGGAAAAAGGGGGATTGTGAGCGTCGAATCTGGAACTCCATCTCAAGCGGATGACGTCGTAGAAAAGCCTTCCATTCTCTCCAGACCAGTGGTTTCGTGGGCTTTCTACGATCTGGCGAACACGATCTTCTCGATGAACATCGTCTCTTTCTTCCTTTCCCTCTGGGTCATAGAGGTAATGGGTGGGACAGATAAGATGTGGGGATGGACGAACAGCATCTCAATGCTTGCGATGTTGCTCACCGCTCCCCTCCTTGGTGCTTTGTCGGACCGTGCGGGAAAACTCCTCCCCTTCCTCCTGACGAGTACTCTCTCCTGCGTACTTCTGACTTCACTGCTAGGGGTGCCTGGTGTCCTGGGCACACTCATCCTCTTTGGCGTCGCCAACTACTTCTTCCAAGCCGGGCTAGTCTTCTATGACTCACTCCTCCCCGTGGTGAGTACGCCCGAGAACCGGGGTAGAGTAAGTGGGTTTGGAGTAGGGCTCGGCTACGTAGGTTCTTTCATCGGCCTAGGAGTGGGATTCGCCTTGCGGGAGACCTTTGGTTACGAATGGGTGTTCCGGGCAACTGCGGCACTTTTCTTCCTCTTTGCCATCCCGGTGTTCGTCTGGGTTAAGGAGCCGAAGAAGCCGAGTAGTCTTGGCGAAGGTCCTGTCATAGGTGGAGCTTTCCGCCAGGTCTTTTCCACCTTCCGCCAGGTCAAGCACTATCGAGGCCTAGGGCGGTTTCTGATTGGCAGGGCTTTTTATACCGATGCAGCGAACACGATGATCGTGTTCATGGGTATCTACGCCATCCAAAATGTTGGGTACTCCGAGGGGACGACCAACGTCCTGGTCATGGTGGCCGTGGCAGCGGCCATTGCCGGAGGTTTGGTTTGGGGCCCTGTTGTCGATCGGCTGGGGCCGAAAAGAACCCTGAACCTCGTTCTGTTTACCTGGATTGGCACTCTCGTCGCTGCGGCCCTGATCCCGATCCTCGACTTACCCCGAGTCCTTTTTTGGGGTGTCGCATCGGCGGCCGGAATCGCGTTGGGTGGAACCTGGGCATCTGATCGTCCTTTGATGCTCGTCCTCTCTCCGCCAGCTAAGGTTGGAGAGTTCTACGGGCTTTATAGCATGATTGGCCGATTTGCAGCGGTAGTGGGACCTGTGGTTTGGGCATTCGTGGCTGAGGACCTGGGCCTTGGACGGCCCGCCTCTGTTCTCGTGCTAGCCTTGATGGTTGTGATTGCGTTCGCAGTCTTGCGGCGGGTGGACGATGAACCAAGGCACTGGAGTCCTGAGGAGGTAGGGTTCGAGGGGGAAAGCCCTGGTTGAGAAAAAGCAGAACAGTCTCAACCTGTAACGCCCGGTTCCCGCTCCGGCCTTTGAGTGCGCTTCCGCGCATCAACTCATAGACTGAAGGTGAGCACCGGCCGGGCCCTCCGGGACCTCGCCGGGCGGTAGTAACAGGTTAGTGGCGATCAGATGGACGCCCGGCTCCGGCCGGGAACCGAATGGTTCGTTACAGGAAACACCGGTGAGCCCAAGCACCTCTGACTCCCTGGCATGACTTTCCAGAGTCCTTGACTGCCACAACCCTTTTTCTTTATCCTTATGTATAGCGTCTTACGCTATCTCTATCGATGAAAGGATTGTCTGGTGTCTGTCGTGACCATCTCTTCGAAATGGCAGGTCGTCATTCCAAAGGACGTCCGCGAGAAACTTAAGATCCGGCCTGGCCAGAAGGTTCAAGCCTTTGCTGTGGGTGACCGCATCGAACTCGTTCCGGTAGTTCCCCTCGAAGAGCTCAAGGGATTCCTCAAGGGCTTGGTACCAGAGTTTGAGAGGGAACCGGACCGTCTATGAACGTCGTCGACTCTTCAGCGTGGATCGAATAC
>JBDHGR010000596.1:0-2921 GCA_039589815.1 Gemmatimonadota bacterium
CGAGAGGAACTTGATCCTGGCTCCGGTGGCCCGTAGGTGATCAGTCCGGTCGACGTAGTCGCTGGTTTCCACGCTCACCCCCATCCACACGTTGGGATGCCACGGGAGCTCATTGGACATGCTGGATAGCCTAGCCGCGCGCTTGGTCAGCACCTGGAAGCGGTGCCAGTGGGCCCGCCCCATTACGTCGAATACCTTGTGGATGAACTCTGACGGCACGCTCCTGTGGAACAAGTCGCTCATCGAGTTGACAAAAATGTTCTGAGGGCGCTTCCACCTTAGCGGGATCTCCAGCGCGTGTTCGTGCACCGATAGGCGGAACGCGTTCCTGTAGTTTGGCTGCCCCATCGCCTGGAGACGACGGGCCATGCGCTCGGCGTAGCAGTTCTTGCAGCCAAGGCTGATCTTCGTGCAGCCGGTGAGCGGGTTCCACGTCGAGTCTGTCCATTCGATGGATGAGCCGGTAGCCATTCAGCAAAGATCCTTTAGAAGGTGTCTCGCGATGGGCAACGCTACCCGTGCCCCTCTCTCATTCCCGGACGCAAAACACAACAAATAGAGTGGATTGTTTACCGAGTTCCGCAAAATCCCGGGTTGATCCACGACTCCAGCAAAGACTCCCTTCAAGCGCTCAACGAAGTAACGACCGATGGTGTCCATTGAGGCCTTGATCACCCGTTCGTGGCTCCCGCCAAAAAGGTCTGGAATCTTCTCGACCCGGTAGAATTCATCGTACCATTGCTGTGTTCCAAGTAAAGAGTCGAGCCGGCGGCGCCACGATTCCGGAATGTCGCCGCTCTTGGTCAGAAGCCGGTTTACTCCGATCCCGAGGGGGAAAAGAAGCCACAGATCGATAGCCCCCGTGCCGGCGATGGCCTCGATGGTAGCCCAATCAACCTGCATGCCGTAAGGGTCGAGAAAGAGGACCGCGCGGTGCGATCGCCAGTCGGCTTTACATAGTCCCTGGATCTCCTCGTTGGCCTCGCCCTGTCGGACGTCGATGTCGGTGGCCAAGTCGGGGAATTCCGACTTGAGGGCTTCAAGCTGTGCGCAGCGATCGGCTCTTTGTTCGATGAATTTGTACTTGTCGAATCTGGGGGAAGTTCTCAGAGCGATTCGAGCCGAACCGTCCAGGAGGTCTCGAGGCTCTTCCCCAGCAAGATCCGGAAGCAGCCGCTGGGACTCCGTTGCCCCATCAGCACTCTTTGTCTCCCGATATCCGGTGCCGGCAAAGGCATCGATGTAGGCTTTCCGGAAGGGTCTGGCCGAGGTTGGCTTGTTTTGCAGAGCGGTGCTGTAGCTATGAAGGTACTCCCCCAGGACAAGCAGTTTCGCACTGGTCCAGTCGCCGCCGAACCGATGGCCCGCTCTGCGAACTCTCTCGGTCATCGCTGCCCACCAGCTTCACTCACCGACTGAAGATTCCCTCCGCAGAATCAAAGATAAATCCCTGATTCAATGGCTTATCTCCCATTGGGCTTCACGCCACCTGACCCTGTGTGTGTAGCACAGCCGGTACTCCCAGGCAAGGCAGGCTCTGGAAACCTGGAAACGGCCAAGCGATCGGGCGTAAGGGCGTGTGTGGGGGGGACGCTGCCGCCTAGCGTCCTTCCGGATGTGTCCCGTGCTCAGCAGCGATCTACGTCCTCGGAGTCGGTGAGGGCAAGCGTTGTTTTGGGACCTCTTCCGGAAGCTCCAAGACGTCGGCCAGCGCGAGTTCCACACCTCCGAGGGCCGTCAGAGACAGGATCTCACGGTCGCCCACCACATCGGATCGGCCGTAGTTCCCCTCGGCCCCCAGAGTCCACCGCTTCATGTGCCTCGCTCCACGATCAGGGGCTCATAGGGGACGCTGCCTCAGCCGAGGACATGCCGCCGTAACTTGCACAATGTCCGCCGGAGGACGGCTCAGGGTCGGCAGATCGGGCAAGTGGTGTGGATGCCTTCGTGATCTTGTACGCGGGAAGCGAGACCTCCCAAATCCGGGCACTACGCTCTTCTGCATGACCGTCCGGTCGGTTCGTCCTGACTCACCTGGGGAACTGAGGCAGGGGTTTATTTGCTACTGAAGAGGGGGGAAATGTGCTATTCTGCGTCAATGGTATGACATGTTCACATACCTCTTTGGGAGGACAAAATGGGGACTACCCGAAAGACGATCACCGTCACGGATCAGCAAGACGCGTGGATAAAGGCGCAGATCGAGGGGGGCGATTACACCAACGACAGCGAATATATCCGTGATCTCATCCGACGTGACCAAGCCCGCAAATCCGAAGTCGAAGCGATCCGCAGGGAGTTGGTCAAGGGCGAGGAGAGCGGAGAACCGCAACCGTTCGACGGCGACCTGTTCAAAAGAGAAATGACCGCCAAACATGCCCGGCCAGCACGCTGAATACCGACTGGCGCCGGAAGCCGAGCGTGACCTTGAGGATATATGGCTCTACACGCTAGACGAATGGGGTCTCGAACAGGCTAACCGTTACATCGACGACCTTGTCGCGGCGTTTGATCAGCTCGCGAACAACCCCCAGCTCGGCACACCCTGCGATCACATCCGCAAAGGCTATCGGCGTCGCAGGAGAGGCCGACACGTCATCTACTACCGCATCACGGACTACGGAGTTGCCGTCATTCGCGTGCTGCATGATCGCATGGATTCGTCTCGACACTTGTAGGCGAAGGGGTGCCTGTCGGACGTTTCTCGCAAAGGCGCAAAGCCGCCAAGAAGTACGTAAACCGAACATGAGCAAAGTCGGCCCCATCCAGCTTTGCCAATGAGTAACGTTCGGTTGCCCTCGTCAGAAGTGTGGATGACGCGGATGGTCCTCTGGATTCTCCTGGCAAAGACGCGAAGTCTCCAAGACGTGCTGTTTTGGGGTAGTACTCAGGGTGGTGGCGCTTCCAGACGACCATTTCAG
>JBDHGR010000597.1:0-2920 GCA_039589815.1 Gemmatimonadota bacterium
CAATCCTTCGCGATCCGGTCCGTGGGTAGACAGAGGAGAGGAGAGAGAAACCGATGAAAGACACAAAAGAGAGATCCGATAAAGCGCAAAAGGTCATCGACCGGATGGGGCAGAAGTTAAACCGGCAGATGGCCGGCTCCCTTTTGGCCTGCGTCCACTGCGGCATGTGCACCGACTCCTGCCACTATGTCCTGGCCAACCCCGATGACCCCAGTTATGCGCCGGCATACAAGGCCGATCGAATCCGGAAGATCTTCAAACGTCATTTCGACTGGACCGGCCGGGTCCTTCCCAAGTGGGTGGGCGCGGCTACGGTGAACACCGACGAGGATCTGGAGGAGTTGAAGGATATCGTCTTTGGAAAGTGCACCAACTGCAGGCGATGCACCATCAACTGCCCCATGGGCGTGGACTATGCCACCTTCAACCGAATGGCCCGGGGTCTTCTGGTCTCGGTGGGGGTCATGCCGGAGGGCGTGGCCGTGGTCAGCAAAGATCAGTGGGAGACCGGGAACCAGATGGGCGTCCTCAAAGAGGACTACCTGGACACCCTGGAATGGATGGAGGAGGAGCTTCAGGAAGAGCTGGACGATCCCACGGTGAAGATCCCGGTGGATGTTCCCGATTGCGAAGTCGTGTACTCCATCAATCCGCGGGAGGTGAAGTACGATCCCCGGAGCATTGCCGACGCGGCCAAGATCTTCCACATCGCCGGGGAGAAGTGGACCATGCCCAGCGAGGGCTGGGACATGACCAACTTCGGCCTGTTCTCGGGCGATGACGATCTGGGCGGCTCCGTGGCCGGTCGCCTCTATGAGAGTGTAGAGGAGCTCAATGGGAAGAAGCTGGTCATCTCCGAATGCGGGCACGGATTCCGGTCTACCCGTTGTGAGGGCCCCAACTGGGCCAAATCCGACGTTCCTTTCGTGATGGAGAGCTCGGTCAACACCATGCTCCGGTACATCAAAGAGGGCCGGATCAAGGTGGACAAAAGCAAGAATCCGGAACCGGTTACCTTCCACGACTCCTGCAATAATGCAAGGAGTTGCGGGTTGTTCGAGGAACCCCGCGAGCTCCTGAACCTGGTCTGCGAGAACTTCCAGGAGATGTATCCCAACCGGTCGGAGAACTACTGCTGCACCGGTGGGGGCGGGGCGATGTCCATGTCGGAGTATACCCCCCGGCGGCTGAAATCCGGAGTCGTGAAGGCGAACCAGCTCAAGGAAACCGGGGCAGACGTTGTCGTTACGTCCTGCCACAACTGCGTCGACGGCCTCACCGATGTGATTCGACACTACGAGGTCGACATGAAGGTGACCCAACTGGTCAACCTGGTGGCCAACGCCCTCGTCATCGAGGAGAAGACCGCGGTGCCGGTGGGAGCGCCGGTGGAAGCGCCTGTGGAAGCCCCGGTCGAGCCGGAAGTCGTGAAAGAGACCCCGTTGCCGGTCGGCGCTGGGGTTGAAGGGGAAGAGTTGCCCCTGGCCGGTCGTCGGATTCTCGTGGCCGACGACGAACCCGACCAGCTGGACTTCATCTCCATGGTTATGGAAGACAACGGGGCAGAGGTCTTTACGGCAACCAATGGCGACGAAGTTCTGGAAGTCGCCAGGCGGGAGAAACCCGATGTCCTCACACTGGACCTCCACATGCCCGGCCGGGATGTCGGAGAGGTCTTCGAGGTGATTCGGGAGGACCCGGAACTGGCAGATCTGAAGGTCTGTATCGTTACCGGGAAACCGGAGTTGAGGAAGCTCATTTACGACCGCTCCGTTCGGCCGCCTGAGGGATACGTGGACAAGCCAGTAGACGAGAAACGGCTCCTCCTGAACGTCAGAAAAGTTTTGGAGGTCGTCCACCAGGACGCATAGATAGTACAGCGACGCGAATACTCTCTCGGCAGGGTTCTGAAGGAAATGGCCCCCCACCGCCGCGCGGCGGTGGGGGGCAGGCATGCCCCGGGGCCACGCCGATGGGCCCAAGGAGGATGAAGTGGAACTGGACTACCGTGAAGTCTTCGAGGAGATGCCGTGTTTCCTCTCCGTCCAGGACCGGGATTTCAAGATCGTCAAAGCCAACGCACGGTTTCGGAAATTCTTTGGGGATTTCGAGGGCAAGTACTGCTACCAGGTCTACAAACAGAGGTCGGAACGGTGTGAGGTGTGCCCCGTGGCCCGGACCTTCCGGGATGGGGAGAGGCACGAGAGTGAAGAGGAGGTCACCACCCTAACAGGCGAAATCCTCAACGTGCTCGTTCGGTCGAAGCCCATTTATAACAAGGCCGGGGAGATTGTCGCGGCCATGGAGATGTCCACGGACATCACCCACATCAAGAATCTCCAGAAGCTTCTGCGGGCGAGCCAAAAACGATATCACACCCTCTTCGACGAGGTCCCCTGCTACATCTCCATCCAGGACCAGGACCTGAACATCATAGAGGCCAACAAGGCATTCCTGGAAGATTTCGGAAGGGCGTTGGGGTCAAAGTGTTATGAAGCCTATAAGCACAGAAACACACCCTGTGAGCCCTGCCCGGTCCAGCAGACCCTGGCCGACGGATTCTCACATACCCGAGAGGAGGTGGTGACCTCCCGCCATGGGAAACGCAAGAACGTTCTGGTGACCACCGCCCCCATCAGGGAAGGTGGAGAGCTCACGGCAGTCATGGAGATGAGCGCCGATATCACTCCCATCAGGGATTTGGAGGACCGGCTCACGCAGCTGGGTCTCCTCATCGGTTCGGTTTCTCATAGCCTGAAGGGCCTCCTCAATGGGTTGAGTGGGGGGATGTACCTAGTGAATTCCGGGTTCCAAAAGGACGACCGGAGCCGGATAAAGCGTGGATGGGCCACGGTTCAAAGGAACGCCGAACGGATCAAATCCATGGTCTCGGACATCCTCTATTACGCAAAGGACCGGG
>JBDHGR010000598.1:0-2913 GCA_039589815.1 Gemmatimonadota bacterium
TACCCGTGGGCTCGTCAGCAAGGAGTATCAGAGGTTTGCCGACGATGGCTCGGGCGACCGCGACCCGCTGCTGCTGACCGCCAGAGAGTTGGGAGGGGTAGTGATTGATCCGGTGGGCCATTCCCACGCGTTCCAGGGCTTCCTGCACCCGCTCCTTACGCTCCTTACCCGGCATCCCTCGATAGGTGAGGGGAAGTTCGACGTTCTCGTAAACGGTCAGGTCGCCGATGAGGTTGAAGGCCTGGAAGATGAAGCCGATGGCCTGATTCCTGATTTTCGCTCGGGTTGAGGCGGTAAGGTTCTCAACCGGCTCGTTGTCCAGGACGTACTTTCCGCCGCTTGGGGAATCCAGGAGCCCCAGGATGGAAAGGAGGGTGGTCTTCCCGCAGCCGGATGGCCCGGCGATGGAGACGAACTCTCCCTTACTGATCTCCATGTCGATGCTGGAGAGGGCGTGGGTTTCCACTTCCTCCGTGTAGAACACTTTGCTGAGTCCCTGAAGATGAATCAGCGAATGGGCATCGTCGGACATTAGTCTCCTCTATCTCCTGAGGGTTGGCCTCTGTGGATTCCCGGGCAGGGCTCCTTTTGCCCTTGCCGTACGGCGGAGCGGCGCCATTGGTTTCAACGGTCCGCCCATCGGGCGAGCCGGCGTATCCTTCCGATCAATCAATCCTTCAACCTCTGAGCCGTACCCGATCGTATCCGTCCCATTGGTCCATGGGGGACAGAATCACTATGTCCCCGGGTTCGAGCCCCTCCATCACCTCGATTTCATTCACCGAGCTCGCACCAAGTTGGACGCTGACTCGCTCGGCATAGTTGCCATCCTCTACCAACTTGAAAATCCCGACCCGGCTGTTGGCCTGTCCGAAGGCCGGCCGGCCCACGTAGATCACGTCCTCAAGGCGCTCGATTTCCACCGTGCCATCGATGGTGAGGTCAGGCCTGGCGCTCCTGGGCAGATCGGCCGGGAGGGACACGTCGATGAGGACCGCCGCGTTCTGCACAGCCGGGTCGATCCGGGACACCCGGCCCATTATGGTGTCGTTCCGAGTGTCGATATAGGCGGTTTGTCCCACCACGATGTCCTGAGCCTGGGTTTGAGGGATCCTCACCTCGGCCCGCAGGCGTCCCGGTTGAACGACTCGGGCAAGACTGCCTCCTGCCTGGACCCACTCTCCTTCCTGGACCGGGAGCTCAGCAAGCACGCCGGACACCCCGGCAGTAACCTCCAGTGAGGCCAAACGGGTGGTGTTGAACACCACGATTTCTTGGAGACGGCGGACCTGGGCTTCCTGGGCGCTGATCTGTTCCTCCACGGATGAAGCCAGCACCTCCAGGCGCTCCTGCTCCAGGGAGAGGCGGGTCTCCAACTCCTCCGCCAACTCCCGGCTGCGGTCCAGCTCAGCCTGTGCCACCAAATCTGGATTCCGATCGAAGAGGCGCTGGTTCTGGTCGAGCACCCGCTTGGCATCCAGGTGCTGGGTCCGCGTTTGCGCGACCATCCCCTCCTGGGTCAGGCGCTGGGTCGCCAAACCCGATCGGAGGGTGATGAGCTGGACCTGGGCCTGGCTCAGCTGCTGCTGGGACTGGAGGAGTTGAATCTCCACATCCGGGTTGCTCAGCCTCAGAATCACCGTGGTGGAGTCAATGGCCACCCCGGGGAGGAGGTACCGCTGCTCCACACGGCCGGCGGTGACCGCCGTGATGTACCGCATCTCCTCCGGAACCAGGGTGCCGTTCCCTCGAACGGCCCTGACAAAGGTCCCGAACTGCACCGTGTCGGTCCAAACCGTGGCACGGTCCACCGCCGGGGCTGCGGGTTTCAGACTGCTGAGTCCCCACGTGATAAGGATCAGAACCACAATTCCTGCAGAAGCCTGTACTATCCGCTTCTTTCCTTTGGGTTTCTGCTCTCGGATGATGTCCAAGGAAACATCCTCACAATTCTATGGATTATGGGCGGAAGCCTGCTTCGGGACGAAGCCGTTCTCCCACTGCTGCCTCCAAGGCCCAGATGGCTCCATGGAAACGGTACCGAGCGTTCAGGTAATCCCGTTCGGCGGTAGCCATGGAAGTCTGGGCTTCCAAAAGCTCCAGGAATGGCCCGGCACCCATGCGATACCGCTCCTGGGCCAATTCCAACTGTTCCGTGGCAACTTCCCGATTTCGCTCCTCGATCTGTACGACCTGGGTGGCGGTCATGAGCTCGTCATACGCCTGGGTCACCCCTGTCTGAAGCCTTAGCTCCTCCGCCACCCGGTCCAATCGGGCGTCCTCAGCGGCCGCCTTGGCTTCCGACACCTGGCGTTGACGGCCAAACCCCTGAAAAACCGGAAAGGAGACCTGGACGTAAAGGGACCAGGGTTCTTTTCGAAAGTTGAAGGGGAAGACGTCGTTGTTCGCCAGAATCTGCGACTCCTGATCCGGAGTAAGCGAAAAACCACTGCAATCCGTGGGATATCCGCTCAACGGTTGGCTGAGACCGGCGCTGACCTCGTTCCAGAACTGGCAGCTCGACTCTTGGGAGGCCAAGGATCCCTTGGCTGAATTCAGAAGGAACTGCTCGTCGCCGATCTGCCTCGCCCTCCCGGACCAGTTCGCAGAGAGGAAGATGTTCGGCAGGTAGTTGCTCCACGCTTGTCTGGACGCGGCTTTCCGTGCGCTCTCCTGAGCGCGGAACGCCCTGAGTTGAGGGTGCCGGTCCATGGCACGGGAGACCAGGTCAGCCCGATCCCATGTGGGATGAAAGAGCTCGAATTCGCTCACCAGCTGGAAATCCCCCTCGGACTGGACTCCCAATTGCTCCAGGAGCCGAAGCTTCTCAGTGCGTAAGAGGCTCTCCGCTTCCAGGAGGTCGATCTCAGCCCGACCCCGTTCCACCTCTGCCTGCTTTCCATCCGTAGGGAT
>JBDHGR010000599.1:0-3713 GCA_039589815.1 Gemmatimonadota bacterium
AACTGATTCCTTCCGGGCGGCCCCTCCGGGGGCCGCCTTTTTTTGATGTGCCCGGCATGGGCGATGGCTTGGAGGTGGCAGTCCTCCGAGGAGTTGGTCGCAGCGACTCAAGTGAACCGCAAGGTGCCGACCGCGAGGGGAGCGCTGAAAGGAGCGGGGTACCGAACCCGACGAGCCGACGAACAGGAACCGGATATGAGGCGTTGCCGAGCAGGGCGACCGGGCCAATGGCCGCTAAGCTCTCGCGACCAAGGCTTAGGGGGCCTGGATCCGGCGGTTGTGCGGGGAAGGTCATCGTTCTTACACGGGGAGATCTCGCCTCACGCTTGGAAGGGCAACGCCGACGGGAGGTCTTTTTCGGCGGAGCGAGAAGTCAGCAGAGGGCCGGAGAGCACACATGCGCTTGGACCCATCTCCGACGGACGAAGGGCCGAACGAGAAGGAGAGCGCACCGACCACAGAATGTGGAAAGGCCATGCACCAGATGCCCGCGGAAGCGGAGTTCGCGCTGGAGAGTAGGGGTGAAGCCCCGAGGGGAGAGCGCAGCGGTGAAGCCGGGCGAGCAGGCGTGGAGACGGACACTCAGGCTAACGCGGCGGCCGCGCGGCGGTATGACCTCAACTTCTCGAACCGCCGTGTACGGACCCGTACGCACGGTGGTGTGGGAGGGCGGCGGCGGCCCTAACCGCCGCGCCCTACCCGATGCCTTAGGACACTCACCAGGACCCGCTTGGGCGAACAAGAAAAGACCCCTCGCCTTTCCGCGAGCCGAGCGACACAAAAGGCGGGGAGAAACGTTTCAGCTGAGCCGAGCGACACAAAAGGCGGGGAGAAACGTTTCAGCTGAGCCGAGCGACACAAAAGGAAGGCGAAACGCGAGACGAGCAGGGAACGGCGAGAACCGTCCGGATCTGTTTCTGCCCGGCGCCTAAGAATAGCCCGGCCCCCATGGAGGGAGCCGGGCTTATGCGCAGAAATGGACCGGATCGAACCGAAGGTCAGTCCCCCGACTCCATCGGCTTGGTGTAAACCACCTCACCTCCAATCACGGTCATATCCGGTTCGATCTTCCAGATGTCTTCCGCCGGGATCGTCATGTAATCAACAGGAATGACCACAAAATCAGCTAGCTTTCCCACCTCGATGGAGCCCAGGATGTCCTCGGCGAACATGGTGTAGGCGCTCTCGATGGTCGCTGCCCGCAGGGCCTCTTCCCGGGTCATGGCCTGTTCCGGGATCCAGCCACCTGAAGGGTTGTTGTCCCGGTCTTGCCGGGTGACAGCGGCATGCAGCGTATAGAAGGGATTGTAGGGGGACACCGAGTAGTCGGTCCCCGTGGGGACGTGCACGCCGAGATCGATGAGGTCGCTCCAGATGTAGGCGCGGGTCAGCCGCTCCGACCCCACCCTGGCTTCGGCGAAGTGCATGTCCTCGGTCGCGTGCAGGGGCTGCATGGAGGCGATGATGTTCAGCTCTTTCAGCCTGGGGATGTCCTCGGGGATAAAGACCTGGGCATGCTCGAGGGCCATGCGGGCGTCTTCACCTGATGTGCCTGTAGCTTCCATGGCCCGCTCGAAGGCATTGATGGCGATGTGATTGGCGCCGTCGCCGATGCAGTGGACCCTCAGGTTGAAGCCCATGGAAAGGAGTTCCGTGCCCAAATCAGCCAACTCGTCCTCGCTCCGTCGGGATTCGCCGAAATAGTCGGGATAGTCGCTGTACTCCTCCATGAAGAGGGCACCCCTGGATCCCAGGGCTCCGTCCGCGAACTCCTTGACGGACCGGACGAAGAACTTGTTCTCGTGATTCAGGGGCTCTCCCAAGCTCCTGGCGGCACTGGGATGGACCATCTCATTGATCCGGATCTTGAGCAAACCCTCGTCATAAAGTTCTATCCGCCTCTGAACCTCTTCATAGCCCGTCATGCTGGCGCCGTGGATGGTCGTAAGCCCGGAGGCCACGGCCAGCTGGGTGCCGTCGACGAGGTTTCGCCTCCTTTCGGCATCGGTGAGAGGGGGAAGGGAAGGGATAAGCCGGGAAAGCTGTGACGGGGCCCTCTCGACGAACTCGCCCGTTGGCTCCCCATTCTCGTCCTTCTTGATATGACCGCCCTCTGGATCGGGAGTGTCGCGAGTGATGCCAGCGAGCTCCAGGGCTTTGCTGTTGGCACCGCTGCCATGGGTGTACCGACTGATGTAAACCGGATTATCGGGGGCTGCCTCGTCGAGCAGTTCTTTCCGGAACACCGGCGGATCCCACACGTCCGACATCCAGCCACTCAGTACGATCCATTGGGGCTCGGGCCCCGGGCGCATACCCTCGCCAGTCGCCAGCGCGTGCCTGATCATTTCCTGCATTTGCTCGACAGAGGCCCACTCACCGAGGCCAGATCGGATATCGGGAGTCCTTGGATAGAGTTCCCTCTCCCCGTACCGGATGTGAACATGGGCATCGTGCAAGCCAGGAATCACGGTCTTGCCTTCCAGATCCACGACCTCGGTGTTGGGCCCTAAAAAGGCATCCAAACCGGCTTCATCACCCACGTAAATGAACTTGCCGTCTTTCAGGGCAAAGGCCGAAGCGGTGCTGAACTCCTGGTCCACGGTGTAGATGGTCCCATTGAGGTATGCCCTATCCGCTGCTTGGGGCTGAGTACACGCCGCCAACGTCAGGACGGATGCCACGAGCAGCATAAAAACGGAACAGACGCTGAGGCCCGACTTCCTAAAACTCATCTTATCCGCTCCTTCTATGTGTACTGGTATCTGACAAGTCTCTCCTGGTTGCCAGAGAACATCTCCGACACCCTTTTTTCAGGAATCTTCCTCCTTGGGGATCGGAGACAGATCGCCCTTTTCATGATCTTAAGTGTTCGGGGAAGAATGGGGTCCTTGGTGCCGGCCAGGCAAGGATCCGCAGGAGATCCTGAACCGTAAAAGCAGGAATGTCCGGACCGATTTATTCAGGAATCCCCGCTTTCGGAGCTCCTTGGGCGTTTCAGCTGAAGAGTTCCTTGAGGAGGTCGGCCTGTCAGGCTTGTGGCCCTCAGGTCGGGATGGCAGAATGGAGATGGGATCTTTTTGTTCACCAGAGGAGACGGTTCGATGATCTGTCCAGCATGCGGCAACAGGCTCACGGAGATGGAGGCCGGGGACGTGAAGGTAGACGTTTGCGCCGGGGGTTGCGGAGGCACCTGGTTCGACAACTTCGAGCTGGAGAAGATGGACGAACCGCACGAGTCGGCGGGGGAAGCACTCCTGGATGTTCCCCGGGACCAGACCGTTCGGGTGGACCATGAGCAGCGACGAAGTTGCCCCCACTGTGACGACATGGTCATGATGCGACACTTCGTCTCTGTGAAGATGGAGGTGGTCGTCGATGAGTGTCCGGCGTGCGGCGGCCATTGGGTGGATTTTGGTGAACTGGCCAAGATCCGCGGGCAGTTTTCCTCAGAGGCCGATCGGGAGGCCGCCGCCCACGCCTACTTCGACGAGGTCTCCGGCTGGAAACGTCAGCAGATGCAATCGGCGAGCCAAGAGAAGACCGCCAAGGCCCGACGGATCGCCGGGATGTTCAAGTTCATCTGCCCATCCTATTACATCCCGGGCAAACAGAAATGGGGCGCATTCTGACCTGATCCGTCGCGGCTCCTCTACCGAACCCGCTGGTTCCGTCCCTCGGACAGTGGCGGCCGATGCGGAAGTCGGGGTGTC
>JBDHGR010000600.1:0-2903 GCA_039589815.1 Gemmatimonadota bacterium
CACAGCCCGGTGCAGAAGGGACAGGCGGAGGACATCCTCGTCAGAGTAAAGACGCTGGCCCCCATCCGTTCTGGCGGGCACCACAGCTCCATAGCGTTTCTCCCAAGCACGAAGGACCGCTGGGTTCAGGCCCGTTCGGCGTGCGACCACTCGGATAGGATGCCTCAGCGAATCACTTCCATGTCTAATCATGAAAACCGGATACACCGATGATGATGCAGTGTCAAGCTTTTGTCGAAGTTTCCTCTTCGAGGAATCGGCACATTCCCTCTACAATGACTGTACTTTCTCTCGGCAGGGCACCTTGAATCACGAAATGCCCGTACAGGGAAGAGGTGGGCCAAAGAAGACCCTATTCCGCCTCCCCTTCGCCCACGCCCGCCGCCCGCCGCCAGCGTCGAACCTCCATCATGAGGTTCTGCAGATCCGCCGGCGACACCCCCGGAATCCTCCCAGCCTGAGCCAGGGTGTCAGGCTTGATTCGGTCCAGCTTCTCCCGCGCCTCGAAGGACAGTGTAATGAACTCCCGAAAGGGCAGACCTTCGGGAAGCACGAAACCTGCCTGCTCTCGCAGCCGGAACGCGCGATCCGATTCACGGTCCACATATCCCGAATACTTCACTTCCACCTCGACGGCGGTCAGAGGGTCCTCCAACTCTTCCACCGGGAAGGGCGCCTCCCCGGCCCGGGCCAGGGTCGACGCACGAACGCCGGGGCGTTTGAGCAACTCTCCGGCTCGGACAGGCTCTGTGATCGTCCCCGCTTCCGCATCCTCCAGCACCTGATTAACCGCCTCGGGAGGCAGGGCGGTTTCTCGAAACCAAATCCTGATCCCATCTTCCTGATCCAACCGTTCCTTCAGGGCCCCCTTCTGGTCTTCTGTCAGAAGGCCAAGGTCCTGAGCCACAGGCCCCAACCGCCTACCGGCATTGTCCTGCCGGAGCAGAAGCCTGAACTCGGCCCGTGACGTGAAGAGGCGATATGGTTCATCGACACCTTTTGTCACGAGATCATCGATCAACACGCCGATGTAAGCCTGGTCCCGCTCCAGCACGAGTGGGCCCCGCCCCTGAACCTTCAGGGCTGCGTTCGCCCCGGCCATGACGCCCTGGCCCGCGGCTTCTTCATAGCCGGTCGTCCCATTAATCTGGCCGGCAAAAAAGAGCCCCGGGATGCGCTTCACTTCCAACGAGCGGGAGAGCTGGTGAGGCGGGAAATAATCGTACTCGATCGCATACCCCACCTTGGTCATCCTCACCTCCTCCAGCCCCGGCACCGTTCGGAGGAAAGCCAACTGCACGTCGGCAGGAAGGGAGGTCGAGAGGCCATTCACATAGAGCTCTTGCGTCTCCAAGCCCTCTGGTTCCAGGAAGATCTGATGCCTGGGTGAGTCGGGGAAGCGCACAATCTTGTCTTCGATGGAGGGGCAGTATCTGGGCCCCCTTCCCGAGATCTCCCCACCGTAGAGGGCGCTCCGCTCCAGATTCTCCTCGACGACCTTTTTCAGGCCTTCGCCGGTCCATGCCACCCAGCACGGGCGTTGGTCCGGGACCTCCTCCCTGGCATAGAGGCTGAACCGGAAATCTTCGGGATGTCCCTCCTGCGTTTCGACCTTTTTGAAGTCCACGGTGCGGCCGTCGATCCGAGGCGGGGTGCCGGTCTTGAACCTTGCCACCTCCAGACCGGCCTCTTCCAGGACCTCCGCCAACTCCACAGATGGACCTTCCCCTGCTCGTCCCCCACTGATTCCGGCACCTCCCCCCACATGGATCTTCCCACGCAGGAATGTACCGGTGGTCACTACCACGGCTCGGCCGATGAACCGCAAGTCTCCCCGGGTCAGAACTTCGAAGCCCCCCTCCTCACCGATCCTCAGTCCCGTAACGAATTCCTGAAAAAGATCCAGCCTCCCCAGCTCGTCCAGCACCCGCCGGACCCCCCTGGGGTAGAGCCCCCGGTCACACTGAGCTCTGGGTCCCCAGACCGCTGGACCTTTCGACCGGTTCAACATGCGAAAGTGAATCCGGGAGGAGTCGGTCGCCCGCCCCATCACCCCACCCAGCGCATCCACCTCCCGGGCCACCACTCCCTTCGCCACCCCCCCAACCGCAGGGTTGCAGCTCATCTGGCCGATTCGCCCCAGGTCGGGGGTCAGGAGCAGGGTGTCGCAACCAAGGCGGGCCGAAGCCGCCGCGGCCTCTGCCCCGGCATGGCCACCCCCGATCACAACGACGTCGTACCGGCTCTTCATCAGGCGGTGGGCAGGATCTGGAACAACCCCTCATGGATGGGGGCGTTCGATTCCAGCACTTCGACCCCCTCCACGGCCGACGAGGGGGGTCCCTCCCATAGGCGGGCCTCAAAGGCGTCCACCTTGCCCCCCGGTCCTCCCACGTGTGCCTCGACAGAACCATCCGTCCGGTTCCTGACCGTCCCCCCCAAGCCCAAACCCTCCGCTATCTCCTGGGTCCAGACCCGGAAAAAGACACCCTGAACTCGCCCGGTAATTCGAAAACCCTTTTGGGTAAAACCCTCGATCGACATAGGCGTACTCCGACCTCCTTATTTCCCAATGCAGAATTCTCTGAAGAGCTGGTCCAGGATCTCCTCCCGGGGAATTACACCCAGGAGTTCCTCCAACGCCGTCTCGGCCGGCCGAAGATGGGTTGCAGCCACCTCGGCCGGCACACCCTCGGCCAATGCGCTATGAAATGCTTCGATCTCCTCCCTCGCCCTGCGGATACCGTCGGTATGGCGTCGCCGGGTCAGCACCGGGATTTCTCCACCCAGGTGCAACAACCCGCTGAACACCAAACCCGGAAGCACCTCCCGGAGTCGATCCAGGCCCTCCCCCGTCTTGATGGAAAGTCGAACCGCCCTTTCCTCGGACGCCGAGCCCGGTC
>JBDHGR010000601.1:0-2870 GCA_039589815.1 Gemmatimonadota bacterium
AAGGACCATGATCCGCGCACCTTGAAGGACAGGATGAGAACCCCAGCCGGGGTTGTCCCGCAAGGAGAATGGCCACTGGCGGACACCGGCGCAAAGTGTGCCGCCCTGTTGATGTGGGTGGGATCAGCCGCCGAGGATGGTTAGGGGGTTCCTCCGCCCCGCTCTGGGCCTCGGCGAACTTTCGTCAGGATTCGCCGGAATCTGGGGTCCGACCGGATGGAGTCCCACGCCGGGTCGGTCCAGAGAGAGATGAGGCGGCGGTCCTTCGCCTCCACCGCAGCCGTCAGCTCCTGAAAGGCCTCATCCGCCCGGCCGAGGTTCACATAGGCCCGGGCCAGAAGTACGGGAGATACCTGTTCCCCTTCGGCTTTCCGATGGAGCAGTTCCTCGATCTGCCACGACCAGAAGCCCTCTTCCCCTTCTTCGGCCAGCCGCTTCCCAAGCTCTTCCAGGGTGGCCGCTTTCTCCGGATTCAGCGGACTCCGGGCCAGTCGCTCACCCCGTACCCGGGCCACGCCTTCATAATCCTTTTGGACCGCCCTGAGGCCCTCCAATGCATCCCAGGCTTCCGGCGATTCCGGAGCCTCATCGATGGCAGCCCTGATGATTTCCTCTGCCGCCTCGAAGTTTGAAGTGGCCTGGAGTCGTCTTGCGTTCGCCATCCGCTGAGCTTGGGAGACACCGGGACTCCTGTCTGCCCTACGCCCCTCCTGGATAACCACCCTATGCAGCTGCCGCCCAAAATCCGTGGCCGTCAAAACGACATCGGCCTCCAAGAAGGAGGCGGAGTCCCCCACGATCCGGACACCCTCCGGGAGCTCGATCCCGGGGATCTCCCCCAGCGTTTCCTGCAACGAAAGAAGTACCGCCTGGGCTTCAGGCGAGTTTTCGTCAAGCTTGAAGGCGATCTCGAGCGGTTCCACGATCCCTGCGGACTCCTGAGGGCCGAACTCTTTCGAGTCCCCCGTCTGGATCCCCAGGAGGAAACGGGCTCCTGCCAGACCAGCGTAGGCAGGGGCGAAGCTTGAATCTTCTTCCAGAGCGGCTTCGAAGTGGCCAATGGCCGAAGCCAGGGCCTCGGGCGTCGCTTTGGATCGCTCGTACCGGCCCTTCAGGTATTCATCTTGTACCCGGGGGGTTGCGGCGATCCGGGTTTCTGGGAGGACCCATTCGTCCTCGGGGAAGAGTTCGCCGTGGATTTCCTTTGCGATGGCCTGGGCTACGGTTCTTTGCAGACCAATGGCGTCCTCTAACGTCCCGTCGTAGCTGTTGGCCCAGAGGTGCTGGTCGGTGGGGCCGTGGATGAGCTGCACCGTGATCCGCACCCGGTCGCCATCCCGGAAGACCGATCCCTCCACCACGCCCTCAACTCCCAGGCCGGCGGCGATGTCCGGCATGGTCTTCCCGGTGGCGTCATACTGGACTACCGACGTCCGGGAAACCACCCGGGCGGCACCGATCTGGCTGAGTTGGGAGATCAGCTCCTCGTGCAGGCCGGCTGTGAAATATTCCCCACCTTCTTCCTCGCTGAAATCCTCGAGGGGCAGAACGGCGAGGGACCTGACTTGGAGGGAGGTAGCTTCGAGGGACGCGGAGTTGACCATCCCGTCGCTTGTCCCGGCCGGAACCGTGGTCTGGGCCTTCAGGGTGTCCTGGACCGTCCACCATCCGACGCCGCCCACGGTGGCGATGATGATGGCCAACAGGGTCAAGCGGGGCAGGAGGGTTCCCGTGTAGCTCGGCGGGTCCCAGGGGTCACCATCGGTTTTGGCCCGCTGGATTCCCTCGGAATTGATGTCGAGCGCCCAAGCCAGGGCGAGAACCAGGGGAAAACCGAGGAAACATGCAACCACCAGCCACCTGAGGGCCCATTCCGGAGCCCCGAACGCAGGGAAGACAATCTCCCCCAACTGGAGAAGGACAAACACGAGAGCGGCGTAGGCGAATACCGTTCGCCACACCCTTCTTCGGCCTGCCTCTTCCAGGAATTGGCTGATCCGTTCGAACAAGACTGATTTCGGGTAAGATCCCGTTCCCCTCTTCATCCTTCTTCTACTCCCCCCTTAGATCCTCTCCGAAATCCGCGGTCTCTTTCTGGTTTGAGTTCCGGTGGACCTGATTCGTTCGTGCCTCCCTTTTCTATAGAGACGTTTGAGAGGGTCATTTGGTTGGCCCGAAAGGCAGTGCCACAGGACCTCTTACTGCTTTCTTACAGGTTCACCTAAAGGCGCTTTACTCTTGACCCCATCCACGGAAGGGAGTTCCTTCCGGGGTTGAATGAGCCCGGTCTCTCCCACCAACCACGGGAAGCCAACCCGGTAGGCCTTGTGTTTGACCATGCCCACTACGCCCAATCCTGACATCCTCGTCGTCGGCGGCGGTATCGTCGGATTGGCGGTGGCCCGTGCTGCCCGCTCGAGATGGCCAGACTCCTCGGTAGTCCTCCTTGAAAAAGAGCCGGAGGTGGGCCTTCACGGCTCAGGTCGAAACAGCGGTGTGCTTCACGCAGGGTTCTACTATTCCGCGGATAGCCTGAAAGCCCGCTTCTCCAGGGACGGCACGCGGCAGTGGACCGAGCTCTGCCTTGAGCGCGGCCTGGCCATCAATCGCTGCGGAAAGCTGGTGGTGGCCAAAGGGCCCGAGGAATTGGATGGCCTGGGGGAGTTGAAAAAACGCGGGGACCGGAACGGCGTCCACCTGGAAGAGGTTTCAGAGGAAGAGGCCCGGGAGATCGATCCGGCGGCGAAGACGTTCGAGCGGGCCCTCTTTTCACCAACTACGGCTTCGGTGGATCCGGCTCAAGTCACTCGGGCCCTGGCTTCCGATGCCCTGGAGGCCGGCGTCGAGATGGTCTTCAACGTTCGGGCCCT
>JBDHGR010000602.1:0-2862 GCA_039589815.1 Gemmatimonadota bacterium
AGAACCAGAAGTCTGTCAGGGATATCCTCTCGTCGTTCCCAGACCCGGCGAACCAGAGAACGCCTCAGGAGCGCCGAGGAGAAGTTGGACCAGTATGAGGAGGCCATCGAAGACCTCGAGGAGGAACTGGGTACCGAACTCGAGGAGATTTGGGAAAAGTGGAGGGACAACGCCCAGGAGATCGACAGCTTCGAGGTTGGACTGGAAAAGACGGATATCCACCTGGACGATCTCTTCCTCTTCTGGGCTCCTGTGGGTTAAGGTTGCAGCGAGAGGGCCAAAACACGGCAGGGCTTCGGCGCCCGGGGAGATCCCTTCTCCCCGGGCGTTTTTTTTTAATCCCCTCCCCTACTGCTTCACCACCTCCTCCAGGAATACCGAATTCGCCACAGCTACCACCCGATCACCCTGCAGCCTGGCATCAAGAAGGACCGAATCCACTCTCTTGTAAGGACGGTGCACGACATGCTCAATAGTCCCTGAGAAATGGTCACCTACCGGAGGGTTTCTCCTAAGGCTCATTCCCTCCCATAGCCATGTGTCCCGCCCGATGCATCCGCACCTTCGCCACCCTCCACATCCCCGCAGCGCCCACCAGCATCCCGGCCAAAGCCGCCAACCAGATGGTAAACTGGCTGGCCCACTGTGCGGCCTGCTCCACCTGGGAGGAGAACACCCATCCTACACCCGTGAACGCCGTCGCCCACCCCATCACCCCGAGAAAATCCAGAGCCAAAAAAGCCCCGAGGGCGACAGGAGCAAAACCCGATGCAGCTGCCACAAGATTCCCAGCTCCGGGAACGAACTTCGCCGGTAACAAGTACATGGGGCCCACCGAGGCCACCTTTTTTTCCACCCCCAGGACACAGGCCTTCGGGTTCGACGAAAGCCCGCAAACCGCGTCTACCAACCCCCGCCCTCGAAGCCGGGCTGTGAAGTACCAAAGAACATCAGCCGAGAACCCACCCAGGCCAGCGGCCAGGATCATGATCGGAAGGGAGCCTCCCCCTGCGGCCGCCAGCCCCCCGGCGGCAATCAAAACAGGCACCCCGGCAATGGGGGCGCCGATGAACTCCACAAACCCGATCCCGAAAAGGAGCAGGTAACCGTGTTGTTCGAAGAGTAGAGTAAGTTGTTCCATACCAAGAGAACCGTGGAAAACCGCCATGTGTTCCGGTCACGTACCCCGCAATCGCTTCAAGGCTTCCGCCGCATACATCCGGACCTGACGATCCTGATCTTCCCGGGCCCTTTCCAGGGCGGGGATAGCCTCACGGACCCCGACCCTCAACAACGCGATGACCGCCTCTCCCCTCACCCAGCTCTCCTCGTCCGAAACACACTCGGTGAGAGCAGGCAGGCTCTCGGGAGACCCGAGAGCCCCCAGGGCCCGCACCCCTTCCCCTCGCTCCCGGAATCCCTCGGACCGGGTCAGATCCAGAGCTGCGGGTATCGCCTCCTCGGCACCCAGAGCAGCCAGCGCCTGTAGGGCGCTCAGACGGATGTGGGAAACCGAATCGGCCAGCAGGGGCAAAAGGGCATCGATGGCCTCCGCCATCCCCAAGGCCCCTAGTGCCATGCTGGCACGCCAGCGGACAGCTTCTGTCGGGTCCTCCACCGCCGCCGCAAGGGCACCGAGGGCCCTTTCTGAGGGGAACTCCGCCAGGGTCGTGGCCGCGTATTCGCGGAGCTCAGGGTCCTCGTCCCCCAGGAGCTCAAGGAGGGCGCCGACTCCTGCCTCTCCCTCGCGACCCAGGCTTCCCGTGAGCGCGAACTGCCGTCGCCAGTTCTCCTCTTGGCGAATCTCCGCCACCATCCCGGCGAGGTGAGCCCGCTGCCCTTCAGGAGACCGGAAAGCGGCTGAGATCCGGACCATTCCGTTTCCGTAGAAGAGGGAAGAAGCACCAATGAGGAAGACCGAATAAAGGATCAGAACCGCAGCGATCTCACGCCTCCGATCCGGTCGCTCTTTTCGGAAGAGAGCGCGGAAGGGGGAAGCGAACAGACGTCCAATAACCGCCGGCAGGGGAAAGAGGAACGGAGCGCTTCGCAGATACGAGTCATAAACCTCCCCATGGCGCTTCCTCATGTTGAGCTCCTCCATCATGGCCACACCGATGATGACCACCGTGGAGATGAGCCAGGGCAAGCTAGCGCTGATGCCCCAGGACCGCCGGGGATAGCGGCCCTGGAGAAGAAGGAGGTAGATGCCGTAACTCCATATGATCCACCCCAGGTATTGGGGGTGCCGGGAGATCCGATACACCCAGGAAACCGCCACAGCCTGCCTTTGGGCACGGGCTTGGAGCCAGGCCAGGGTGCCCAGGAAGAACAACAGGAGGCCCGATCCGATGAAGAAATAGACGATGGGCCAGTAGCCACCTACTCCGAATAGGCCCAACAGCCACCGGAGGGCGTCATAAGGGGCCCGGATCACCGCCCCCAACCCTGACAAGGCGAAGGAGACATCCAGCACGGGCAGCCACAGGACGTTCAATAACCCGAGTCCCGCCAGAAAAAACATGACCCCTGCGAACTGGGCGAAGACGGGAAGCATGAACGCCAGTGCACCCAGGGCCGCAAAGCCGGATCTCCTGGTAACGAAGCCTACCACGATGAGAAGGAGTATTGCCCCGAAGCAGCCATAGCCGATGGCCCGAAGATGATAGTGGGAGATGAAGAGCTCGGTTTTGATTCGGCTGACTTCATCGGCCTGGGAGTCGAAGCCGGGGGTGGGAACAGCCTCCATGATGGCTTCGTCGATCAGGTATGGGAGCTCCACCGAAGCAAAGCTCAGGCCCACGGTGAAAACGAGCGCAAGGAGTACGAGAAGAACCGTGTGGGACGGCCGGCGGTTCATTG
>JBDHGR010000603.1:0-2855 GCA_039589815.1 Gemmatimonadota bacterium
TGTCAGCCCATCACTGAAGTAAGCATCGCCCGGATCTGGACTGAGATTGTCGAAAGGAAGGACTACAATGGATTTGCGCCGTTCCGTGGTGGTAACTGTCCTGGGTTCTGAAGGCTCGGCGGTTGGAGAGGGCTCCTCTTCGGTTTCCTCTTCAGGTCTAGGTTCTTCCGGCTTGACCTCGTATGCCCAGGCGAGGACGAGCGCAATGGGGAAGCCGATGAGCACCAGGGCCACAACGGCGACTCGGATGCTCTCCCACGTCTCGCCGAGGGCTGGCTCGGCAAAGCCGATGATGCCAACTCCTACCACGACGTAGACCACCGCGACCCGGTAGACCTTCCGCCGCTTCAACTCAGCCAGGAACAACGAGAGCCTGGATGCCACGTTGATGGCTCCGGTGAGAGCAGACTACCCGTTCCAGCCCAGTCAGCCACCGATCAACAGAATGTCGTGTGGGTAAGGTGGGGGCAAGGACGGCAGGTGAACGGGGAAAGCTGATGAAGGACGATGAAGGCGACGAGCTGCGGGTATCTCGCGGATCAAGGCGGGTGCTGGGATCAAACCAGGGGGATCAGGCTCTCCAAGGCGAGACCGCCAGCATCGCGTTCTTTCGGCGGATCCAGGGTCATACTCAACTGTCGAGGTTCTCTGCCATGGGCGACCCAGCCTGTTCCTATCGAATTAACGCCCCGACCATCCACACTTACCTGTACACCCTCTTCCGCAGATCGCGAGGAGGGATCCGTATAACTAACCGAGTATCAACATGTTAGAGGAGTGGAGTCAGCGGGATTCGAACCCGCGACCTCTGGCTTGGGGAGCCTTGGAAGGTCAACCGCTACCGCTCAAAATCCCTGTATTTCCTACCTTTTTCGGTTTCGTCCAACCGCCAGCAACCGTCAACAACCGTGGGGTTTGTCACAAGGATTGGCACGAGAAGGGGCAGGCCAGACTCCCTCCCTGCCCAGCGTGTTGTTCAGATCCATGATTCGGGATCTCGGGGGCCTTCTCGCCGAACCTTCAGTGGATTGACTGCCACAGCAACCAGTTCAGAGCGTCTTCCTGGTCCGTGAACACCCTGACGTTATGGCCCCGATCCCGAGCAACCGTCTCATGGACCAAGAACCCCCCCACTTGGCGCTCAACCAGGATCGCCCTTTTCCACCGGTCGTCGATGCCGCTGTCCTGGAACCACTCGGTGAGGTCGAGAATCTCCTTCGGGGACAAGCCCATCTTTGCCCCTCGGAAATCGGACAAGATCCTCCGGCATTCGTGCTGACAGGCAAGACGAAGAGCCTCCTCGGTAAACGGAGCCACGTCGTCCACGTCCGCGACCCCCCCGAACGTGAAAACCAGGATGTCCTGGGACTCGTCGTACGCACCATGAAAAGGCACTGTCCTATCCTCTCGAGCAAAAGCCCGTTCCAAGGTCCGGCTCAGTTGTTACCACCGACGTTACCCTACGTGTGAAGTTGTTGTCGGCCAGACAGGATGTCACTGTCCCTTCGGTACGAAATGCGGGTTTCCTCTTCCGGTGATTCTTGGATAGACGCTTCTGACCCCGAAAGCGTGCATATGGAGACGGGCTTCACCGAGGATGTGTCGCCAAAATGCGTCTTGGTTTACAGAGGGGGCTTTTTCCGAATCGATCTTCCCCAACCCCCAAAGCACGACGGCCACCCCTTCATCGAGGTGGCCGGTTCGGTTCCCGCCAGCAACCGTGGGGCATGGCACGGATATTGGCACAGCCCGAGGAATGCCCGATCAGCCCCCCAGCTTTCCGAACCTCAAAGCCAACATCGCACCAAAGAACGGATCAGCTGTGTTGATATTGGCGAAACCGTAAAGGCCGACACCAGCATATCGGAGCGAGGTCAGGAAGATCTGGCCGGACACTGCGAATCCGAAGTCCACTTCCCCGCGTGATGCCCAGCATGAATTGGCGTCCTCGCACCAGACAAGGGCCGGACCGGCTGACAACGAAGCATGGTGATGACGACCCCGGTGTGTTCTTCCGTAGAGGAGAGCAGCTTCAAAACCCACCTCCGCCCAACTCTCACTTTCATTAGGGTCTCCAAACGGTACCACCCGCGCCGAAAACAGGTGTACCCCACGTTGCAGACCTGCCTCGGCTAGGGCCGCCACGTCACCACCGTGACTCCCCCTGCTGAGCCCCAGCCCAAGAGTGAGCCAGGCCAGGTTGGGAGAATTGGGATTGGGCTGTGCGATCAGGGAGGGGCCTGTGAAAGGGATCACCAGAGAGGCAACAATACAGAGCGTGACGGCACGCATGGCGGTCTCCTTCCGACACTACTGGGGAGGACAGAAGTGCGAACGGTCGCGGAAGCTGCGAGCGTTGCCCATGGAACCCTGCTGGTTCGGCGGATTTGAGGAGGCTGAGGGACAATAAGCAACTACATTATACAATGCAAAGCTTATTGGCAGTGTGGGTACTGGTTATGCGTACGGTTCGACCGTGTCCACCGCCAGCAACCACCAGCAACCGTGGGTCCTGGCACGGATATGGGCACAATAACAGGGCATCCCCCGAAGGAGTCGCTCGGATTCACCTTCGGACAGATACGGACAATCCAAACCCAAGGCCACTGTGGGGTGAAAGCACCAGGTAGGGTTGAACAGGTGGGAGGGGGACCGTCTTCCATCCTTCCGTTCCACGGATAACCCCGACGGCGGTTCCGCCAAGCAGCCCAGCCAAGGTTGAACCTATCGCCAGAATACTTAGTCCCATGTCGTCACCCTGGTTCGAGCCCGATATGATCATCGCCGATCCCATTCCCACCCCTACTCCGACCCCCAAACCTATCAATGAGCACTTCCACCAGCGCCGTCTCCCC
>JBDHGR010000604.1:0-2845 GCA_039589815.1 Gemmatimonadota bacterium
GCTGATGCGGACTGCCCGGGAAGCCCCATTCAGGGTCCTGGGGGCGTCGGGGATCCTACTTCCGTTGGCTCTCATCGCCTGCGAACGAAGTTCTCCTCCCGACGGCCTCTACGCAGAGATCTTCACCTCGAAGGGGCTCGTACTGGCCCGGCTGGAACCCGACCTCACCCCCCTGCCCGTGGCCAACTTCGTGGGCTTGGCGGAGGGCACAATTGAAAACGCGGCCTTCGATCCCGGACGCCCCTTCTACGACGGTACAGTCATTCACAGGGTCGAACCAGGCCATGTCATCCAGATGGGCGCCCCCCGGTCGAACCGATCCCAAGGGCCTGGATACACCTTCCCCAACCAGATCCACTCCGATCTCAGCCACGATCACGCAGGAGCTTTGAACTTCGCCAACGGTGGACCCCACACCAATGCGGGGCAGTGGTGCATCACCCTGGGGGATCGGTCCTACCTGGACGGTGATTACATCGTCTTCGGGGAGGTTCTGGAAGGTATTGACGTGGTGTTCAGTATTGTTCAAGACGATGTCATCGACAGTGTTCGCATCCTGCGAGCAGGTTCAGGGGCCCAGAACTTCCGACCCGACACAGAGTCGTTCCGGGAGATGGTTCGGGCCGCCGAAGCCAGGGTGGTAGAACAGGAAGAGGTGAAGCGGCAGGCCGAAAGAGAATGGGTCACAGAGAATCATCCGGATCTGGAGGGCCCCGAGGGGGGCGTCCGGACCGCCCTCCTCTCCCCGGGATCAGGTACCTCACCGGCGGAGGCCAGAATGCAGGTGCGGTACAGGGGAACCAGAGTCCGCTACTTGGGGCACCTTCTGGGCTATGACGGCCCACCCCTGGAGGTGACCACTTTCGGGAGCCGGGAAGACGGCGTGCCCGGCTTTGTGGACCCACCTCTCCCGTTTCCCTTCGAGCCCGGGGTCACATCCCTGAATCCTGGCCTGGACACCGTGCTGGCAGATATGACCCCCGGTGAACGGCGTGTGGTCCTGGTCCCAGCCGAACTTGGTTATGGCCGAAATGGCATCTACCCCCCTGAAACCCCTGGGGAGCCCCGCTTCATCATCGGGCCCAACACGCTCCTGGTGTACGAGGTGGAGGTATTGACGGGAGGCTGAGGAGGGCGGCGCCCCCAGCACCGGAACCATCGAGGAGGTTGTCGCCGCCAACGGACCACTCAGGCCCAACTTCGAAGAATCCCAGAAGGCGTATCAGACGGGAATGGTGGAAATCGTGCTCAACGGAGAGGACCCCAGCGGACTGCTCCTGGAGGCCCTGAAAGGGATCGGGGACGAAGGGGTGGCCTATTAACCGGGGGAGGATCCACCACGCGAACGGACATCGAGCGGCGGGATTAGAGGGAAGGCTCAGAGATGTTCCGGCGAGCCCCGCTCGCCGGTAGCGCCCTCGATATTCAATTCTCACGTGATCCACCCGAGGGTGCTCACGACGGTCCACCCGCCATTCCTCCGCAGCAACCAAACGGTGCCCCCTCCAGCGTATCCGCTCGGCGCCTCGTCCGGCCCACGTCGTTCGAAGACTACCCAATCCCAGGCCAGGGAGACGAAGGGGCCCACCGCCGTCAGCGGAGAGACACCGAGCAACACACCCCCCTCCCGTGGGGGGCGGGCGTCCCAGGTCTCCTGATCGATCGGTTCGAAGCCTGCCCCGACATCCGGGGCAAATCCTGGCGGAAGGTTCTCATCCAACAGGAAAAAAGGGACGTCGCGGACCCCATGGAAACCGCCGAGGTACAGGGCCACGCTGGGGTCGATCGTTCCCTCGGGCCCCACTCCAGGCCAGGGGGAACGACCTTCAGCCATCAGCGAGTCGAGGAGGGCTGGGAGCACCTCGGCGGAGACCCCCGCCGGGGCGACCAGGCTGTCCGCTGCCTCCCCGCGAATACGACCCTGGGGAACTCGGGTGAAAAGCTGGCTTCGAGCTGCCCTGACTCTGGCGATCGATCCAGAGAGGAGCTCGTCGGCAAGCTGTTCCAGCGTGGGCGGGTCCAACTCACCCATCTCACGGAGGATAGTCCCCAGCACCGCTTTTGCCGAATCCTCCGGAACGGGCCAGCCTCGGCTGAGCTCTCCCACGACATCCCTCCCCGTCCGCGCCTCGTACATCCGGAGTGCATTCGCGTGTGACGACTGGAATCGAACCTCCCCACCCATCCACGAGAGCCACACTCGCCAGGATGCACCAGGCGGGGGCACGGGATCCCCTCGAGCGGCCGGCCAAGTCGCGCCCACCCCGTCGCCCATTCGGAGAGCCTCACGAACGACCAACGAGCCCGATTCGGCCCGGGTGCGCAACGGCTCGTACCACGCCGCCGGATCCCGCGCGAACGCTGCGACGAGCGCGACGTCCCGGAGGCGGGGCTCGGATGCCGTCTCCAGCAGTGAGATCACCCGCTCGCACGCCGCCGGAGCACAGTTCCACTGGGCGGTGTCGGGTTCCAGGATGGGCGTGTCATCCAGAAGCCCCGTGGCAAGGGTCGAGTAGGTCCAACGGGGCGTCACGCCGATCTCCCAGAGGCGACCCAGATCGTCCAGATACGGGAGGAGATCGTCCAGATCCTCCTCGGTGAGGGAGTCGAGCCACGACCCACCATCGAGGCGGTCGGCCAGAAGCGTGGCGGTGTCCCCGATCTCGAGGCGCACATTGTCCAGCCAGGTGAGGATCTCGTCGCGCCGCCCAGGTGCCCGCCCCCCCCACGCCCGAAGCAGCCCCTCGACAGTCGCCCGCTCATCGGGGTCGCCGGTCTCCCGCCAACGCGTCCGCAGCGAGTCCACCACGGTTGAGTCTCCGCTGGCGAGTCGTTCTTGGAGCTC
>JBDHGR010000605.1:0-2841 GCA_039589815.1 Gemmatimonadota bacterium
CGAAGGAGTTGTGGGATGAGCCCCTCTGAGATCAACAGGGACCTTCCGGAAGGAGCCACCCCCCTTGATCCTGACGAAGCGGAGGACTTGCTCCCCGGCCATATCCGGACTCGAGGTGAACTGAACGTTTGGGAGCAGGAGAACATCTTGGTCGCGGTGGATTGGGTGCAGCGGACTCGGGCGGAGGCTTTGGACGAAGCCACCATCAGGGAACTCCACCGGAGGATGTTTGCCGAAACCTGGGGATGGGCTGGACGCTACCGCACTTCAGATAAGACGATCGGGATTCACTGGCCCCAGATATCGGTGGCCGTCAGGGATTTCGTTGAAGATGGTCGACTCTGGATCCGGGAGGAGGTCTTTCCTCCGGACGAAGCGGCGCTCCGGCTCCACCATCGTCTCGTGCATATTCATCCATTCCCAAATGGGAATGGCCGCCATGCCCGACTTTGGTGCGATATGCTCTTAGGCCAAATTGGCCGCCCCATCATTGACTGGGGAGGGGCGAAACTGGATACAGCTGGTGAACATAGGAAGGCTTACATCAGGGCGTTGTGGAGTGCCGACCAGGGAGATCTCCAACCTCTTCTTTCTCTTTTCCTCCAAGGGCGGGCCCCTTAACCGGGAGCGATTTCCCGTAACGAACCATTCGGTTCCCGGCCGGAGCCGGGTATCCATCTGATCGCCCCTATCCTGTTGCTCCCGCCCGGCGAGGTCCCGGAGGGCCGGGCCCGTGGTGTTCAGGATACTGCCCGCCAGGATAGGAACAAAGGCTGAGGGCCCGAGCGGGAACCGGGCGTTACCCCCCTTCCGCATTCAAGAGTTCAAAGCAACCACTGCACAAGCAACCGGCCTCAAGCCGTTGGAGAGGGAAGAGTCGGGAATCTCCTTACGCCTCTTCAGTCGGGAGCGATTCAAGTACCAGGTTGGATAGCGTAGCGGCTTTCTCCATGAGGCCTTGAAAGCGGTCGTCCATTCGGAGTCCCTCGAAGAACGGTAGGTGGGCTTGGTAGAAAGCTACGTTGGTGATCCCATTCTCGATGGTTAGGTCTAGCCAGTGGAGAGCACGGTCAGTCTCCTCTATCACGGCGTATCCCACCGCCATCAGCAACGTCCACCCGTCGTCCCACTTGAGTGCCTCCTCGAATGGCTCCGGCACCGCTTCCAGTGCCTGCTCCTTTTCGCCGAGCCAGGCGTGCTTCAGCAGTGTGCCAAGCGCGGTCAGGATATGCTGTGGGCTGTCAGCTATTGCCAGGTCGACGAGACGGACAGCCTCATCCAGATTTCCGTTGGCCGCGTGGAGATATGCCAGCCAGATCCGATATGGATTCTTCAACGTCTCACACTCCCGCTGCCAATCCCTCCAAGCTTCCAGCGCGGCGTCAAAGTCCCCGTTGTAGATGTGGAGCCAGCCGAGGGCCCCCTTGTTCATAGGTGTCAGGGGATCGGTTATTGAAAGCTTCTCCAGGAACCCGCGTGCCCGATCGAGATCGACTCCAGCTGCCGCGCGCCAGTACCCGAGAAGACAGAGTGCCTCAGGGTTGTTCGGATCGATCTGGTGCGCGCCCCAAAAGTGCCGAAGGGCCTCTCTGGTGTTTCCCCTTTGTTGGGAGATGAGCCCTTTCAGAGAATGGGCCGGGGCCGAACTAGGGTTGACCGCCAGGGCCTTTTCCGCACAGGTCCAGGCCTCGTTCAACAAGTCCGCGAAGGTTTCCGGGGGCCGGTTCACCTGGTCGACGTGCATGAAGTAGATCAGTCCCTCCGCAGCGTATAGCAGATCACTTTCCCCTGCGATCTTCAATCCGCGCCTAATCAGATCCAGCGCAGAATCCTGTGACTTCTCACTGAGATGCCAGATCTCATTCTTTGCCCTCAGGTAGCATTCGTACGCCTGCAGGTTCTCGATCGACCGCTCGGTCAGACGACGCTCCTCGTCTGGCAAGAGTTGAAGCTCCATGGCGTCCACGATCGATCGGGAGACCTGCTCCTGCATGCCGAACACATCGTCCAAAACGCCGTCATACTTCTCGGCCCACAAGTGCTCGTCAGAGGCCGCATCAATCAGCTGGGCGGTGATCCGAAGGTCATCTCCAGCCCTCCGCACACTTCCTTCAAGCACGTACTTAACGTCCAACTCCCCCGCGATAGCTCGGGTGCTTTTCTGCGTCCCCTTTAAGACCATCGCGGAGTTTCGAGAGATCACTCGGAGAGCATGAATGTGGGAGAGACTGGTGATGATTTCTTCGGTCAGCCCATCCGTGAAGTAAGCATCACCAGGGTCCGGGCTCATGTTGTCGAAGGGGAGGACGACGATCGACTTTCGGTCTAGAGCGAATGAGAACTCGGGGGCCCCCTCCGTGGCTTCCTCAGCCTTCCGTGGCTCCTCGGGACGAACTTCGTAAGCCCAGGCGAGAACAAGGGCGATGGGGAAGCCCAAAGCGATAACGACAATGATCGCTTTCGCGGCCCATTCCGGAGCCGAAAACGTGCCAAACAGCTCTGCGACGGCGAGCGAGACTCCCACAGCCACCGCAGCGTAAGCGGCTCCGACGTGGTAGACCTTCCGCCGTTTCAGCTCAGCCAGGAACGAGGAGAGCCTTGGCGCCATTCGTTCGACTCCAGGGAGGAGGGAATGGCCAGCAGCAGCCTGACGCCAAGAATTGAACGGGGTTTGGGAAAAGGCAAGGAACTTGCGGCACTCGAGGCAGAGGGATGAATGCGATCTCCCTGCCTGGGTCTTGTTCCCTTAGGGAGGGGGGTAACGAACCATTCGGTTCCCGGCCGGAGCCGGGCATCCACGTGACCGCCCCTATCCTGCTGCTACCGCCCGGCGAGGTCCCG
>JBDHGR010000606.1:0-2835 GCA_039589815.1 Gemmatimonadota bacterium
GAGCGACACGGTCCACACGTCAGAGTTCTACTTCAACATCGGGAAGCAGATCCTCGCCTTCCACGAATCAGGCGAATGTCGGGTCGACTCCCTCTGTCTGAAAGACGCGTCCGGTACCACGGATCCCATGACCATCTACAAGACGGCCGTGGAGTTGAAGAAGATCATGCCGCCCGAGATGCCCCTCTGGATGCACACCCATGACACGGCTTCCACGGCGGTATCCTGCTACCAGGCCGCCATTCATGGTGGGTGCGACGGAGTGGACGTTTCGGTCCGACCCATGGCAAGTGGCACCGTTCAGCCCGACGCCCGCTCCCTGGCCCACGCCTTAAAGGGGACCGGCTACACGCTGGACATGGACGTGTCGGCCATGGGAGAGATCGAGTCCCTCCTTGGCGAAGGGATGAAGGAGTACGACTTCAACCCCACTACGACGTCCGCCGACGCCCGGGTTCTGGGCTTCCCCATGCCCGGCGGAGCCATCGGGCCCAACGTCCACATGATGGTGAAAGCAGGAATCCTGGATAAATACTCCGACGTCCTGGCCGAATTCCCGGTGGTGGTGGAAGCCGGCGGCGCCTGGACCAGCGTGACGCCAGGCAGCCAGCAGTACTGGCTGCAGGCCTTCAACAACGTCATGTACGGCCGGTGGGAAAACATCCAGGCCGGATATGGCAAGGCCGTCCTCGGGTACTTCGGAAAAACCCCGCTGCCGCCGGATCCTGAGGTAGTCAGGAAAGCTTCGGATCAGATGGAGCTCGAGCCCTTCGAGGGCGATCCCCTGGAGGCCGCCCCGAAAAACATCGAGGGCGCCCAACAGATCCTCCAGGACCACAACCTGGACGTCAACGACGAGAACACCTTCCTGGTCCTGGCCTGCATGGTTCCGGGCGGGAAGGTGGAAACCAACCAGGGCCTGAATTTCCTTCTCGGGAAACCCAAGATCGACATCCCGTTGAAGAAGAAGGAAGAGCCCGCACCTGTGGCAGCCCCTGCGGCAGCTCCGGCAGCCGGAGCGGCGCCCATCGTCACCGGTCCGGTTACGACCTCCGTGAAAGTCCAGGAGGGGGCCCAGACACGCACCTTCTCCGTCACCGTTGAGCCCGTGGGCGGAGTCGAGACTCCGGCCCCGGCCGCCGAAGCAACTCCGGCGGCACCGGCTGGCGGCACCCAGGTATTCTCCACCTTCGCCGGCTCGGTTGAAGTCGTTGACCTGCTGGTCAAAGAAGGGGACAAGGTGAACGAGGGCGACGTGGTGGCCGCCATCGAAGCCATGAAGGCCAAGCACGACATCAAGGCGCCCTGCGGCGGGACTGTGAGCGCCATCCACGTATCCATCGGAGACGAAATCGACAGCACCAACCCCATCGTCTCCATCGCTTGAGGCGCCCGTTAAATGGATATTCTCATCCAGCTGGCACGAGAGTCGGGAATAGCCAATCTCGGGATTGGCAACCTCGTCATGTTCGTGGTGGCCGGGATCCTCATCTACCTGGCAATCACGAAGGAGTATGAACCTCTACTCCTGATTCCCATCGGGTTCGGCGCTATTCTGGCCAACCTCCCTCTGGCCCAGATGGGGTCGGAGGGAGAAGGAATCCTGGCGGTCATCTACGACGCTGGAATCAGGACCGAGCTCCTCCCGCCTCTGATCTTCATGGGGGTGGGAGTCCTGACGGACTTCCGGCCGCTCCTTGGAAGACCTCTGACCTTCCTCTTGGGGGCGGCGGCGCAGCTCGGGATTTTCGTGGCGGCGCTGGGGGCCTTCTACGTCCTCCCTTACCTTGGCCTCGACTTCACCGCCCAGGAGGCTGCGTCCATCGGCATCATCGGGGGGGCCGACGGTCCCACGTCCATCTTCCTCACTATTCAACTGGCTCCTCACCTCCTGGGCCCCGTGGCAGTAGCGGCTTACAGCTACATGTCCTTGGTGCCCATCATTCAACCGCCGATCCTGCGGATGATGACGACCAAAGCTGAGCGAGCCATCGACATGCCCCAAGCGAAACCCGTATCGCAGAAGGCGGCGATCTTATTCCCCATCGTCACCGGGGTCCTGGCATCTCTCGCTGTGCCGTCCAGCGCACCCCTCCTGGGGATGCTGATGTTCGGAAATCTGCTGAGGGAAAGCGGTGTTACCGAGCGGTTGAAGAAGACAGCAGGTGGCCCGATGATCGACATCGTCACGATCCTCCTGGGCATCGTGGTTGGGGCAACCATGTCTGCCGAGGCTTTCCTCAGCCCTCGGACGATCGGGATTCTGGTTCTGGGCGCCGTGGCTTTCTCATTCAGCACGGCAGGTGGGATCCTCCTCGCCAAGATCATCAACCTCTTCCTCCGGAGAGAGAAGAAGATCAACCCCTGCATCGGGGCAGCCGGAGTGTCCGCTGTTCCCATGTCAGCCCGGGTGGTTCAGCAGTTCGTGTCGGACGAGACCAACGGAAAGGTGAATCCCCTCATGCCGGCCATGGGACCCAACGTGGCTGGTGTAATCGGCTCCGCCGTGGCGGCTGGCGTTTTCCTGACCATGTTGGGGTAGGATAGCGACGGGCGGCGCAGGAGCGTTACCGGGCTGGGCGGAAAGCTGCCGCTACCTCAGAACCTCAACCCCCCGGGTGCTTCGGCGCTCCGGGGGGTTCTTTTTGGGTTTTCGGAAGTGGACCGAGACGTTCGCGGCCCCCTCAATCGGGCCTTCACACTCCCGAAGACCCTGTCCATAGCCTCCTGAGTCTTGGCATGATGCCCCCCGTATCCGCGTTTCGGGAACTCCGGCATGAACTTCCAGGGATTGATCAGGTGGAGCATCTTGGGAGAGGTGCGTCTGAGGATCTC
>JBDHGR010000607.1:0-2834 GCA_039589815.1 Gemmatimonadota bacterium
CAATGAGGCGCTCTCTGGGACTATCAATGACCCGGGTCGCCACCACCCCCGCCGCGTTACACCCAAACCCCATGCACATGGTGAGGGCCTGCTTCCCGTGGGCACCCGCCGTCCGAAAGAGGGAATCGAGGTTGAAAGCCACTCGAGGCAGGTAGCCGAAGTCTTCGAGTAGGGTGAAAAGAGGAAAGAAGATGGCCATGGGTGGAAGCATGACCGACACAACCCAGGCTGTTGCCAGGTACATACCGTCGAAAAGCACACCACTGAACCACCAAGGGAACTCAAGGCTTTCCCCCATCCCGACGAGCACAGGATGAAAGCCGTCGATGAGGATCGAGGCAAGGAAGGCAGAGGGGTAGTTGGCCCCTTCAACGGTGACCCAGAAGAGGGCCGCCAGGACCAGGATCATTAGGGGGAAGCCGAACCGCCTGCTGGTCAACAGGTTGTCCAATCTACGATCCAGGTCGAACCGTACCCGCTTCACCCCCCCCGCCATGGAGGCCCCGGCGATTTCCTGTGCCACACCGAACAGGCTTTCGGTCAATCGGTCGTGAAACTCGGGGCTGAGGGTCCACCTCAGGGACGTCGCCAACTGCAGAACCGGATCCGGGCCGACTCCCGGCCCGAACTCCCCGTTCTTGAGGGCCTTCTCCACACTCTCGTCGGCGTTGAGGAGCCTCAAAGCCAACCACCGGGCATTGGGGACCCCCGGTACGGTCTCTTCAATGGCCGGAGTGAGCTGACCGATGGCTTCTTCCACATCGTCCGGCAACCGCTCCAGGCGGTAGGGGTTTGTCCGCGTAACTCCTGATGCAACCCCGTGAATGGCCTTCAGAAGCTCCGGAATTCCTTTCTTCTCCCGGGCAACCGTCGGGACTACAGGAACGCCGAGACGATCCTCCAGGGCCCCCGGATCCAGAGCGATTCCGTGCCGCCTCGCCTCGTCCATGAGGTTCAAGCAAACTACGACACGAGGGGTGATCTCCAGGATCTGGAGAACCAGGTTCAGGTTTCGCTCGAGCCGGGTGGAGTCAACAACAACAACCGTCACATCGGGATGTCCGAAGAGAATAAAATCCCTGGCGACCTCCTCGTCCGTGCTCCCTGCTTGAAGCGAATACGTCCCAGGGAGGTCCACGATCTTGACCCGGTGGCCCTCGTGGGCGAAAACCCCCTCCGCTCGGACCACGGTTTTCCCGGGCCAGTTTCCGGTATGCTGCCGAAGACCTGTGAGGGCGTTGAACACGGTGCTCTTTCCCGTGTTCGGGTTCCCTGCCAAGGCCACCAGGAAATCCCAACGATCCGGCTGAAGTCCCAGCGGGACCAGCTGTTCTTCCCGGCGTGATCGTGTTCCGGGGTACGATGTCGCGGTCGCAGGCATGTTCAGGCCTCAACCAGACGATCGACTTGGATCCACCGAGATTGGTCCCTCCGAAGTGCGATAAGCGCACCCCGGATCCGATACCCCACCGGATCTCCGCCGGTGCTAGACAACTCTGCTTCCACCAGGGTCCCCGGAACCAAACCCAGGTCCAAAAGCCTGCGGCGCTGGGGTCCCTGAAGGCTGGAGTGGATTCCCAAGATCCGCACCGTTTCCCCCTGCCGGATGTCGGCAAGCGTCTCGATGTCCGATTCCCCCAGGTCAGCATCGGGCAGCAGCTCGACCGTGATGTTCCGAGCGATTATGGCTGGTAGCGTATGCTCTTCTCCAGACGCTTCAAATCGCACCTCCCCCGGAGGCGTCTCCAGCACTCGGACGGGCATGAGCGGAGAGAGGCCGGCTCGCATGAGAGTCTCGAAGATTTCCCTGGGTTCGTCCCCTAAATGTACGATGGATGCCACATCCCCGGGATCGAGAGCGGTAATGGGCACCCCGGTCCGGGGCGGCAAGTCACCTGATGCCGTCGGGATCGGATCTCCATGGGGATCGTAAAGAGGGTGACCCAACCTCGCGGCCAGCGATTCCCGAGCTTCCGGTGAGAACCTGTGCTCCTTCCGCTCCGCTTCACCATGCCAGTCCTCCGGGAGCACTCCCGTCCGATCGGCCAAATACCTCTCCAACAACCTGTGGGTTCGAACGATGTGCAGGGCGTAATCACGCCCGGAATCGGTGAGGACAAAACCGTCAGGCACCGCGCGGGCATACCCCAATTCCTCCAAACGCTTGAGTAGGTGAACTGCCTGGCTTCTTGACACACCTACCGCCCCCGCTGCCGACGCCACCGAGGACCAACGCCCGGCGTATTCCCCCTTGTAGAGGTGTTTCAGGGTGTCCTCCAGCCTCACCCGTTCTGACATCCCAGCCAACCGGAGAAGGCGGGGGACCGCTCCACGCGTCGGCCAAAACAGGAGAGCTGCCAGCAAGCCGAGGAGACCGAATACGACGAGAGCAAGTACCGGATCAACCATGGTTTCCGAGGTCCGAGCGTGAGGAGGGTCGCGCGCCTGGACTATTTTTAGGCTGGCCTAAAAATAGTCCAGGCGCAATGCAGACGCAAGAGTGCTTTAAAGGGTCAGGTCGACCCCTGCCCCCCTCTCCAGAGCCCTCTCATAGATGATCCTCGCAGAGGCCACGTCCTCGATGGCCAGCCCCAGGTTCAGGCTCATGGTCCGTTCCGCGCTGCCTTCCCGGCCCGGGGCCCGGCCCGTCACGATCTCTCCGAGATCCGCATAGGGCTCAGGGGTTTCATCGAAGTAACCTACGGTTCGGTAGTAGGAGAGCTGCCCGCTGTCATCGGTGGCCAGGCGGTCCACCTGGCGGAACGCCTCCCCGGTCCAGTAGCTGTCAAAATCCAAGGGGCAGGCGAATCCACCCGGGGCTAACCACCCCGCTG
>JBDHGR010000608.1:0-2826 GCA_039589815.1 Gemmatimonadota bacterium
AGATACCGGGGTGCAGCTCGACCTCCAACGATCGGGGGGTGGCGAGACTCGGACTACCTCCGGCCTCCGACTCGGCCCGGAAGAGTTTGGCCTTCCGTCCCGCCTCGAGGCAAGGGCGGAGCGGGCGGGGAAATATTCCTTTCGACTTCCGGAGAGCGTTGGGGTGAAGCTGAGCGAGTTCCTCCAAGACCATCCCGCCGGGAGCCCACTGTGGATCCACCTTGTCCAGCCCTACGGCTTCCTGGCCGCCCTCCCCTGGGAGGGCATTCTGGCAAATCATGTCAGGGGCCCGGTTCTCCGCCTGCCGGATTTCATTTTCGAGTCACCCAACCGGGCCCGAAGCCGTCTGGATGTGGCTATTTGTGCCAGCGTCCCTCGGGCGAAGGCGATGTTCGATGCCGAGGATTACATAGGCCGGCTTTTGGATTCCTACTCCAAGGTTGAGGCCCGAGCGGTGACCATTCACCTGTTCACGGACCAGGACGTGTTTCAGGGTCTCCGGGAGGTGAGGGAGGGACCTGGTGGGATTGAGGTTCGTGTTTACGACCCGCAAGAGACTGACTCTTTTCCTGGGTCCTACGAGGCGAGGGAAGATTCGTCCCGTTCGACCCGATCAGGGGGGATCACCAGTCCGTGGTTGCAGTGGATGCTTAAGTCCCGAAAGAAATCCAGCTTCGACGCGGTTCACTTCGTCTGCCATGGGTATCTATCGACGAACAAAGGTTATCTAGCCTTAGCAGAATCCCCAACACTGAATAAGGACCGGCGCTCCGCCCGGTTTGTGGGATCTGCTGAGCTCAGCACTTTTCTGAACCGAGTGGGTGCGTGGGCGACAGGGTTCACATCGCCCGACCACAACTACTCAGCCCTGGGTCTCCGGCTCTTGGCAGACGCTATGGTTCGGACACGCCCCGGACCCATGCTCTGTCAGGAAGGTGTGCGAGGCGAGGACTGGGAGACGCTTGGTGGGCTTCTGGCCTTTCTTTTTTCCAGAGAAGCCTCCACCCCCCCCCAAGCGCCCGGATTTTTCGTATCCTGCCAGCCGAGCTTAGTGAGAGGGCTGGCGGACGGGAGCATGTCTGATGATCGGGGCAAGGTGAAGGCCCGAGGGGGCCGGTTCCCTTCCATCCTGTTCCCTTCCAGGCGGGTGGGATCGGGACCCGGTCGGGAAGACTCGTTTCAATTCGAAGGAGAGGATGCGCCAGGCTGGTTGTCCACCGCGGCCAGATACATCGAACAACGACGGTGGCGAATCGACTCGGAACGGAGGCACGCTGACACCGTGCCCATCAGTAAGGCCCGAAGAGCCGAACTGGAGGCGACGGAGGAGGCTCTGAAGAAGCTCGAGCAGATGATCCACGGGTGGAAATCCCCTGGCTCGCCCCACGGGAAGAGGAGCGGGGAGGAGGCCACCCAATGAGCGCCCGCATCGTGGTTTCCGTCCAGGAGAATGAACACGGTGATCTGCAGGTCCTCCTGTTCCGAGCACCCCGCCTTTTTGACGACGCCCGAATCGCGCACGTCCTCCAGCTGCCTCATGAGGGTTTTCCGGCCCTCGGCCCACCTGACGGAGTGCGCGAGTACGGACAGAAGCTGTTCCGGGCCCTCACCGGACATGACGCCATCCGACAGGCTCTTGGTGACGCGGTAAACCGGCCCGAGCGTACCCCGATCTTTTTCTATTGTACAGCCCCGGATGCGGAACGTCTGGCTTGGGAGACCCTTTGCGACGACGCCGGGGAGTTCCTCGCCCTTAGCCGGAATCGGCCCATCGGGCGATGGGCCGATTCTCTTGTGGACACCGGAAGTGAGCAGGTGGCCTGGCAGCCGCCTTTGAAAGTCCTGGCAGTCCTTTCAGCACTCCCCTTCCCCGCTGAGCCCGAATGGCAGACCCTCTATGAGGCTGTGCAATCCGCGAGGACAGACGACTTTCCGATCGATTTGAAGGTCCTGGTGGGTGAGGAAGAACTGCTGGAGACGATTCGGGATCTTGATGACCCTTGGGTCTCAGCGGATCCGGTACCTCAACATCCAGTGGATCTGGTGATGGCGATCGAGGAGTTCGGCCCGCAGATCCTCCATTTCTTCTGCCACGGGACCGCAGCATATGGCCGGCCATCCCTCGAGCTGGCAAGCCTTAGGGATTGGGCCCGAAAAGACCAGCCTGACGCGGAACCCGGTTCCCACGGCTCAGTCCGTCTCAACGTGACGGATCTGACGACCTCTCAGCTCATGCAGGGGGCCTGGCTGGTGACTCTGAACTGTTGCGAGGGCGCCAGGGCAAGTGAGGAAGTCCACTCCCTCGCCCATTCACTCGTCTCGGGTGGGGTTGGAGCGGCCGTGGGAATGTTGGAACCGTTCGACGCAAACGATGCCCACGAGTTTTGTGGACGTTTCTACCCTGGCGTTTTTGGGCAAGTAAGGGATCTCTTCGAGGAAGCCGAGGTGGGGAGTGTCTTCGAGATCGACTGGGCAAGTTGTTTGTATCCTCCGCGGAGAGCTCTCAGTGACGGGGACGACGGAGACCCGGGCGGGGTGAAGCGCTGGGCCCTCCCGGTCTTGTATACCCCACCGGATCGTTTCTCGGTAAGGCTCTCCCAGGCCGACGATCCGGAATCCGCCCTCAGGGCTCGGGTTGACCGTGACGTTGTAGAGGGCCTCCTATCGATTCTCTCTGATGACGCACCGGACCACATCCTGTCCGGTGCGAGAGAGATCCTGACCGACGCGGAAACCACCTTGTTCGGGGAGGACGTGGGGTAATTCGGCGGATTGCCGCCGAAAGAACAGACTTCCAGGGAGGCACGAATGCCGGAGAACAACCAA
>JBDHGR010000609.1:0-2825 GCA_039589815.1 Gemmatimonadota bacterium
GTGAATATCGAGCCTGACGTTGAGACCCTCGCGGAAATCGCGATCCTATCGGCTGGTTTCGTCCGGGAGCTGAAGATCGAGCCCAGGGTGGCCCTTCTCTCCTTCTCCAACTTCGGCTCGGCTCCCCACGGCCTTTCCCGGAAGGTATCCCAGGCCGTCCAGCGTATCATAGAGTTGGACCCGCATCTCGAAGTCGACGGTGAGATGCAGGCCGATTCTGCTTTGAATCATGATCTCCTCCGGGAGCTCTTCCCCTTTTCGGAGCTGACAGGGCCTGCGAATATCCTCGTGTTCCCGAATCTGAGCGCCGCCAACACGGCCTATAAGCTCATGGGGGAGATTGGTGGAGCCGAGATCATCGGGCCTATCCTTATGGGAATGCGGCATCCGGTTCACGTGCTCCAAAGGGGGAGCACCGTCCAGGATGCGGTGAATCTCATTACCATCGCCTCGGTAGATGCGGCGGAGGAATCTGGAGTAAAGGGTCGAGCCTTCGAGGGGGTCGAGACATGAAGAAGGGAAAGAGAATCAGGACCGTTCCTGCCGTAAAGCGAATCCACTATTTCGGCAGGCTGGGGTCCCGGCGGACCCGTTTCTCGGCCGAGCGTCTCGGCGGCAAGGGTGCGAGCCTGGCGTACATGAGGTCCTTGGGCCTGCCGGTTCCCCCAGGATTCACAATCACTACCGAGGTCTGCGCCGAGTACTACGATCGGGGGCAGAAGCTTCCGCCGGGGCTCATGGGCCAAGTGACAGAAAACCTGGCGAAGCTCGAGAAAGAAATGGGTAAGGGCTTCGGGGCCACGGAGAATCCCCTTCTGGTGTCGGTCCGGAGCGGGGCAGCGGTTTCCATGCCAGGGATGATGGATACGATCCTGAACCTGGGCCTGAACGACCAGAATGCCGAGTGGATGGCGAAAGCCACCGAGAATGAGCGGGCAACGTTCGACGCCTACCGGCGCCTGATCCACATGTTCGGAGACGTGGTCATGGGGGTTGCGCATGAACACTTCGAAGATGCCTTCGGCGCCATCAAGGAGGAGTACGGCGCCGTGGATGACACCGAGGTGCCTGCGAAGGGACTGAGGGAACTGGTCAGGGAATACAAAGGGATCTATAAGAGGCATACGGGGGAACTTTTTCCGCAGGACCCCCATGTCCAGCTGCATCTGGCCATTCAGGCCGTGTTCAGGAGTTGGATTTCACCCAGGGCTGTTCGGTACCGGGAGATCAACCACCTTCACGGCCACCTGGGCACGGCGGTCACCGTGCAGGCCATGGTTTTTGGGAATCTGGACGACTGTTCGGGAACGGGGGTTTGCTTCACCCGGAATCCGGCAACGGGGGAGGACAAACTCTTTGGCGAATTCCTGGTCAACGCCCAGGGCGAGGACGTGGTTGCCGGAATCCGAACTCCTCGGGACGTCCAGGAGATGGCCGAGTGGAATCCGAAGGTGCTGGAAGAACTTCGGGAAATGAAGTGGGTCCTGGAGGGCCACTTCAAGGACATGCAGGACCTGGAGTTTACCGTCGAAAGGGGGGACCTCTTTATGCTCCAGAGCAGGAGAGGTCAGCGAACGGGGGCTGCGGCCGTGAGGATTGCCGTGGATATGGTAGAGCAGGAGATCATCAGCCAGGAAGAGGCCCTTCTACGGATTCCGCCCCAGGCCATGACGCAATTCCTGCTGCCGAGCTACTCCAGCGAGGACAAGGAAGGCATCCAGGTTCTGACCGAGGGTTTACCGGCTTCTCCAGGAGCGGCACGGGGCAAGCTGGCCTTCACGGCGGAGGAAGCCGTGCAGAGAACAGCTGCGGGGGAGGACGTCATTCTGGTGCGCCGGGAAACCTCGCCTGAAGACGTGGACGGGATGCATCACGCCAAGGGCATCCTCACTTCCACCGGGGGCATGACCTCCCATGCTGCCGTCGTGGCCAGGGGGTGGGGGAAATGCTGTGTGGTGGGCGCCGGCGAGCTCGGCATCAACGCCCAACGGAAGAGGGTGACTGTCGCGGGAAGAACCTTCGGTCCGGACGACATTCTCTCCATCGACGGATCCACCGGGGAGGTGATGGAAGGCGAGGTGGAACCCTCCCAACCGGAGCTCTCCGGTTATTTCGAAACCGTGATGGAGTGGGGAGACGAGCACAGGACCCTGGGAATCCGGGCGAATGCCGATACTCCCGACGAGGCCCTGCGGGCCAGACACTTCGGAGCCACCGGGATCGGTCTCTGTCGCACCGAGCACATGTTTTTCGGCCCCGGGCGCATCGAAGCTATGCAGGAGATGATCCTCTCTGATACTCTCAAGACACGGGAGAAAGCTCTGGCCAAACTCCTTCCCTTCCAGCGAGAGGATTTCAAGGGCATCCTGGCGGCTATGAAGGGGTTCCCGGTTACTATCCGGTTGTTGGATCCGCCCCTCCACGAGTTCTTGCCTCGTGAGAAAAAGAGGCAGAAAGCCTTGGCTGAGACGCTGGGCATCTCCCCGGCCATGGTCCAGGAGCGGGTAGAGGCCCTGGGAGAAGCCAATCCCATGCTGGGTCATCGGGGGTGCCGGTTGGCCATCACCTATCCGGAGATTCCGGTGATGCAGGTTACGGCCATCGTGGAAGCGGCCATCGTCTGTCGGAGGGAAGGAATACGGGCACGGCCCGAGATCATGATTCCGCTGGTAAGTTCGGAGAAGGAGCTGGTTCTTCTCCGGGGCCTTGTGGAACAGACCATCGACGAAGTCATGAAGGCTCAGGCGTACTCTGGGAACCTTGAGATTCCCATCGGGACCATGATCGAAGTGCCCCGGGCCGCAATGACGGCCGGGGAGATCGCC
>JBDHGR010000610.1:0-2824 GCA_039589815.1 Gemmatimonadota bacterium
ATCGACGCGGAGTATCAGTCGGGGCTGTTGGAGCTCATTCGCTCCAGGGGGTTCACCGAGACTTTCGGAGACGTGACCGTACGGTTGGCCAAAGAGTTCGGGTTCTGCTACGGAGTGGACCGGGCCGTGGATTACGCCTACGAGACCCGGCACAAGTTCCCGGACAAAAAGATCTTCCTCGTGGGGGAGATCATCCATAATCCCCACGTGAACCACCGTCTGCAGGAGATGGGCATCGAGTTCATCTACCCGGCAAAGGACGGTCACTTCTCCTTCGACTCCGTCACCGACGAAGATGCTGTCATCATCCCGGCCTTTGGTGTCACGCTGAAAGATCTACACCGCCTGAAGGCCATCGGGTGTGTCTTGGTGGACACGACCTGCGGTTCGGTACTGGTGGTTTGGAAAAGAGTGGAGAGCTACGCCAAGGACGGATTCACGGCGGTGATCCACGGGAAGTACACCCACGAGGAATCCCGCGCCACCGCCTCCCAGGTGAACAAGTATCCTGGAGGCAAATATCTGATCGTCCGAGACAGGGAAGAGGCGAAGCTCGTCTGCGACCACATCGCCAAGCGCCCCGGCCGCCTCTCCCGGGAAGAGTTCTATGCCCACTTCAAGGATAAGGCCACTGAAGGTTTCGATCCGGATCGGGCCCTTGAGAAGATCGGCATCGCCAATCAAACCACCATGTTAGCCAATGAGTCCGTGGCCATCGGCAAACAAATCCGGGAGGCCTTTGTCGAGGCTTACGGCGAGGACCACGCTCAGGAGCACTACCGGTCGTTCGACACCATATGCTCCGCTACACAGGAGCGACAGGATGCGGTGGTGGAGCTGATGGAGAACCCCCCGGACATCATGATCGTCATCGGTGGCTATAACTCCTCCAACACGAACAACCTGGCTCACATGTGCCGGAGTCACACAAGGACATTTCACATCGAAGACGCCGTGTGCATCGAGGTGGAAACTGGGATGATCCGGCATAAGCCGGTACTGGCTCCCGACGCCCCTGAAGTGCTGGAGAATGATTGGCTTCCCACCGGAGCCTTCGAATTGGGCATCACCGCCGGCGCCTCTACCCCCAACAACAAGATCGGCGAAGCGGTCATGAGGATCCTTCAAGTGAGGGGGATAGAGCTGCCCGAGGGCCTCCTGGAGTTGTCCGAATAAACGCCCAGGAAATCACCCTGAAAAGAGACGGGGCCGGACATGTGTCCGGCCCCGTCTCCTTGGATCTAGGGTAATCCTCAGCACTCTCCCCTGCGGTTCGGGTCCCCGGCGATTCCCTTCCCCAGCTTCTTGAGCAGGTTCCGAAGAGTGTCCCGATCACTGGGCTCCAGCCCCTGGACGAGGCCCCGAACGAAGTTCACGTGCCCCGGGAAGACCCCCTCGATGGTTGCCCGGCCCTTGGTGGTGAGGTGGGCCCGAACCACTCGGCGGTCGTCCCCTGAACGCTCTCGGACCACCAGGCTCTGGGCCTCCAGACGATCCATGACGTACGTCACATTTCCGCCGGTCACCAGGAGTTTTTCTGCAAGCTCGCCCAGCGAAAGGGGACCCAGGTTATAGAGGGCCTCCAGAACACCGAATTGGGGTGCTGTCAGGTCGTACTCCGCCACCTTACAAGCCACGGCCCGAGAGAACGTGACGTAGCACCTGGCCAGATTGATCCACAGTCGAAGGGCTTCCTCTTCTTCCTCGGACCAGGTCTTGGTGACGGGCTCGTCAGCCCACGGTTTTGGTGTTGCGTCATCCGCCAAGGTCTCACCCCCCGATGGAAAAGAACGGCGGCCAAACTGGGGTACCTACCCCGCCTAAGCATCCAAGAACCCCACCCCGACTTTTCCGTTCCAGTCCCAGAAAAGCCAATTAGATGTGAATGGCCCTTCCGAGGGCGGCCAGGGCTGCTTCGGCCACCCCCTCGGAAAGAGTCGGATGGGGGTGCATGGCCTTCTCCATCTCCTCGACCGTGGCCTCCAGGTGGCGCCCCAACACGAACTCAGCGATGAGCTCTGTGGCATGCGGTCCCACGATATGGGCCCCCAGAATCTCCGAGTACTTCTTGTCCCGTATGACCTTGATGAAGCCCTCGGTATCGCCCGCTGCCACCGCTCGGCCTATCCCGACCCAGGGGAACTTCCCGACCTCGATCTCGTGACCCGCACCAAGGGCCTGTTCCTCGGTGAGGCCGACAGAGCCTACTTCCGGGTGTGCGTAGGTGCAGGAGGGAATGTTCCCGTAATCAACCCCGGCGTGCCCCTCTCCAGCGATGTGCTCGACGCAGACGATTCCCTCGTGGGAGGCCTTGTGAGCAAGAAGGGGGGGCCCGGCCACGTCACCGATGGCATACACTCCGTCCACATTGGTCCTGAGGTACTCGTCCACTTGGACGAACCCATCCTGCTCCGTCCGCTCCACGCCTACTTCTTCAAGACCGAGGTTTTCGGTGTTAGGGACCCGGCCCACAGCTGAAAGGACCCGGTCCACCTCCAGAATCTCCTGGCTCCCATTGCTGTCCTTCAGGGTCAACCTCACGCCCTGGTCGGTGAACTCGGACCCCTGGACGGCGGTGGCTATTCGGATCTTCATCTTTCGCTTCTTGTAGCTCCTGGCCACGGCCTGGGAGCACTCTTTGTCTTCCAGCGGAAGGACCCGATCCAGCATTTCGATGATGTGGACCTCAGACCCGTAGGCTGAGTAGATGTCCGCGAACTCCATTCCCACCGCCCCGGCTCCCACCACCGCCAGCGAGTTGGGAGCCTCCTTCTGGTAAAGAGCCCCCGTGGAGGACCAGATCCGATCTTCGTCAATCTTGATC
>JBDHGR010000611.1:0-2823 GCA_039589815.1 Gemmatimonadota bacterium
GTCCCCGGAAGGAGGACCCCGTCCACGTCGTCAGACGGAACGAAACAAACACCCTCCACCTCCCCGGGCTCGTCCACACGGAGACACCGCGCCGGGGAGGTCAGACCGAGGAGGAGATCCTCACTGACCTCGGACACCACCCTTACAGCGGCGAACCGAAGATCGTTGATATTTCCGGTCCCGAGGGTCCAATGGAGAAAGACGGTAACCTGGTCGGTTCCGTCCCCGACTCGGATATAAGCTTCGGCCACGAGTTTGTCGTCCGGCTCCGCCAGCGTCGTCTCCGTCAACTCGCACCCCGCCAAACCGAGCCCGGCGGTCACCAGGAACACGATCGGGCGGAATACCCGGAGGATTCGATCCAGGAGTATCCAGTTCAAAACGATACCTCCAGGCCCAAGGTCGGGAGAAACGGGAACATCGAGATCCCCGTCCGAACCGGGGGGGTCTGGTCGTACTCGAAGAAGTAGAAGAGGACGTTCTTCCGGTTATAGACGTTCAGGACGCTCAAATAAGGCACCAACCGTCCCCACCCACGTTCCAGGGTCCACCGCAGGCTAAGATCCAGACGGTGCCGGGCCGGGTATCGGGCTCCGTTTCGCCGACTGAGGACCACGCCGTATACGCCCTGACCTCCTGCCCCCCCGGCGTCAGGGTCCCACTGCAACCCCGAGCCGGGGATGATCCGCTGAGACAGATACCTGTAACTCCCCAAAGGCCGCGTGTAGGGAAGGCCGGTGCCAAAGTTCCACCGGAGTCCAGCCTGTAAGCCGCCTCTGATCTCATGCTGGAGCACCAGGTCCACATCCACCCGACGATCGAAGATTGGCGGATAGGTCAGGTCGGGGCTCGGATCGAGGCCGGAGAGAAAATCCGGGAACGTTCGATTGGCCCTGAGGAAGGACAGGGCCAACCACCCTGAGGTCTCGTTTCCGGTGTAACGAAGGAAGAGGTCTCCTCCCCAGGAGATACCTGTGCCCGGCAGGAAGTCGTCGCCGACGTCGTTCGGGTTGTCGGCAAAGTTCGTGGTGACGACTCCGTCAAAAGCCCGATAGTACGCCTCGGCGGAGAAGAACCAACCTTCTCTCGGGTATCCCTCGAACCCGAATTGAACCTGGTCGGAAACCACATGAGGAATCTGATCGCCGGTCAGAATCCAAACGTCCAAACCGAGCGGAAGCTCTTCGTCCCTGATGGAGTGAAGGTATTGGCTGTATCTGCCGGCAGAGGCTTTCAGAGCCCACTGGGTGGCCCGGAGAAAACGCTTCACCGAAACCCGCGGGGAGAGCTCGAAGAACCCTCCTCCCCCCGAAGGGACCCAACGATCCAACCGGGCTCCCATTTCCAGGATCCACGAGGAGGAGGGTGTCCAATCGGTCTGTAGATATCCGGAAAACTCGGAGCCCTTTCCATCTCCGGCTCCCAACTCCGTGCCGCCCGTCGCGAAAAGGTTGTCGTAGGTAAGGCGACGGATCCCCATCCCGGCACCCACCGAGAGATACGGGGTGGGCCGCAGTTCCAGATCCCACTCGAGGGCCTGCTGGTCGATGGCGGTCCTGATATCGGTGTCGGCGAAGTCGGGGAATTTGAGCCCTGATGTGAACCTGGAAAACCCCGACCGGATCTCCCACCAGCCTCCATCCTCCCGCGGGCGAGTCCAGCGGGCGCCGATGAGGGTGTTGCCCCAATCCCAATCGATCCGCAGGGGGAAGTCATCGGGATCCAGCGCGGTCAGATCCAGAACGTCCCTCCCGGAATAAGCCGAAACCGAAATCCTGTCACCACCCTGGGTCCACCCCTCGAAGAACCCTTGGAGGTCCGTGAGATGGTACGGGAAATCCATCACTCCCTTGAGGATCTGGTCGAAGTAGGATCGCCGTCCCGAAATCCTCCACCGACCACGCCTGAGCCCAACACCGTCCCGGAACCCATCGGGCATATTGCCACCCAGTGCCAACCGCGTGGCCAAGAGAGATATCCCTGCTTCGCCTCCGAATTCCCCGCCGCCGGCATCGGTCTGGATGTCCAGAACACTGGACACCCGTCCTCCGTATCGGGCAGGGAAACCACCCGAACGGAGCTCGGCACGTTGGATCATGTCAGCGTTGAAAACCGAAAAGAAACCCCCGAGGTGAGTGGGGTTGAAGACAGGGATTCCATCCAGGAGAATCAGGTTCTGGTCGGCGGAGCCACCCCTTACGTTGAACGCGGAAGAAAAATCAGAGACGGTGGTCACACCTGGAAGGACCTCCACTGCCCGGAGGGGGTCCGCCTCCACCAGGCCCGGTATGCCCTTGATCACACTTCCAGCAAGCTCCTGGAGCGTCAGGCCGGCTTCATTTTCGAACCGGACCCTTTCCCGGCTTCGTTCGGCCTCGACGGAGATCCCCTCCAGTTGGAGAGGAGCGGTCCGAAGGGCGAAGTCGGCGGTCACCCGCTGGCCCTCGGCAACCTCCGTCTCCCGCGTCTCGGTCTCCAACCCCAACCGGCTGACCACCATGAGGTAGAACCCAGGAGAAAGTGGCTCCACATGGTAGAAACCGAGATCGTCCGACTCGGCGCCCCCCGTGACGGCCTCTGATCCAACTCGATAGATGAGAACCAGTACTCCGGGAGCCGGTGTACCGTCTTCCCCCCTGATCCGGCCTTGGATGGATCCAGGGGCCATCTCCTGGCCCGAGGAGGCTGACGGAACCATCCCGCCACAAACCACGAGTAGGAGTCCCATCCAAGCACCTAGCCCCAGCTTCCGGACCCGTTCCTCTTTCACGAAGCTCCCCCACTCCGGCGGCCGTGGACCGCGGGCAGAACCTGGGTGTGGCG
>JBDHGR010000612.1:0-2821 GCA_039589815.1 Gemmatimonadota bacterium
TCTTCTCCGCCCTGGATCAGCTCACCACGGGTGGACTCCGATTGGTGAGGGAGCTTCAGGCACAGCTGAGGGCGTCACCGGCTGTGGGCGGTGTGCTTAATGATCCCGATCACGCGCTGCTGCGGCTCGAGTTGCTGGAGGAGTTGTATCGCCTGGGGCTAAACCGGTATCGCGCCATCCGGGCCACGGGGAATCTCAGGGAGTTGAGATTCCCTGTTTTTCTGCATGAAGAGTTCCGGCACACCGGCTCCCTCTCTCCCCTGCTCTCCACCTACGCCGAGTTGGAAAGAGCGCTGGGGCGGGCGGTGCTTCAGGGGCATCGGCTCAAGGATCTCCTGGTGGTTGAGTTCTGCGATACGGTGGACGCGGAAGGCCGCTACCGAAAGTACACAGCTTACGTGATCGGCTCGGAAGTGATCGCGAGGACTATGGGCAGAGGACGCGGGTGGATGCTCAAAGCCGACGGAGTGGAGTTCAGCGAAGAGATGTTACTGGAGGAGCGAGCCTATGTGCTGGCGAACCCCTATGAGGACCAGGTTCGCAGGATCTTTGCGCTGGCGGGCATCGAGTACGGCCGAATCGATTTCGCCATCAAGGATGGCGCGGTCCAAACGTGGGAGATCAACACCAATCCTACGGTTGGCCCCGGCCGCTACAAGGTGATGCCGGACGAGTTCGCGTCGATGCGCCAGCCGATCCGCGATCACTTCAGCCAACGCTTCCACGCTGCCCTCACGGCGCTGGACAGCCAGGCATCCCAGGGACGCATCCCCGTGTCCTTCAGCGCGGAATGTTTGCTGGGCGCTTCACCCATCATTCACCCGCGTCCCGGGAAGGGAGCCCTGGTGCGGATTGTGGACGGACTACCGGCCGCGAGACCGCTGGCCAACGCAGCGGTGCGGATCCTCTCCCCCTTGGTGGTGTCGGCTGCCAGACGGTTCCAATGAGCAGGCAGTCTGTGTCAAAGTGGGGGCGAGCTGGAGCCGCCCTACAGATGGAAGTACCCGAACCGAGCGGAGCCGAGGAGTTTGCCGGTCTTCTTCCCGATGTTGAAGACGGCGTAGCACAACGATGGACCGGGATCTCGTCCTCTTCCCGCGTCCAACAGGGCCTGCAGGATCCGTTTGTATCCCCGGAGGTCGAGGCGGGGATGATCGCCCGACGGATAGCTGGCGCCGTGGTCCCGAATCACCCTCACAGCCCAAACTCCGTGGTGTAAGCCCTCTTTGAACACACCGAAGCGTTCTTTCGTTCTGGTGATGGGCAATGGCTTCGCCCTCGTAACGGAAACTGAAGCCCGCTGAGGGAATTCTGCGAGAGAGTACCACGTCCTCGCACCTGAGGTAGTCTTCATCGAAGGAATCCACCCCGCGCTGGACTGAGAGCCGCGACGCCCAGTTCATTGTGATGGCATAGGGCGGCTTGGATCGGTTGATCGCTTGGTCATGATCGTGGAGTCTCTCTCCAAGGAGTTCCACCAGGTTGCAGGGCCGTTTCGAGAGGATTCTGCCCCCGAGAATCCCGATATCCTGGTTTGCGAGCGGAGGGACCAACGCCCGCAGCCAGTTCCGATCGACTTCACAGTCTGCGTCCGTGAAAGCGACGACCTCCCCGTTCACCTCCCTGGGGCCGCGATTTCGGGCGGCGCCAGGGCCCCTCCTCTCCTCTTTGAGGACCTTCACCCGGTTCTCGTAGGGGATAAGGCACTCGGCCGTTCCATCGGTCGAGGCATTGTCAATACCGATCAGCTCGGTTTTTTCTCTCGGGTAATCCACGGCCAGAAGAGATTCCACACAACGGACGATCGTTCCCGCCGCATCTCGGACGGGAACGATGACCGTAACCAACGGGAGGTTGGCATCGGGGTCGTTTGTGCCGCCTGGAATTGCCACAGGCCTTCAATCGTCGGGACCATCAGATCGCCTGAGGCGCACTCGTCTACCCTTTCCCTCGAGCCTGCGTCGCAAGCTCGTCGAAGGTCTTGAGATTTCCCAGGGCCTTGATCTTTCCGAGGAATCCTCGGTAATGGGGCAACCAGTGTTCGGCGTAACAATCATGCAAGTCGATGGCGACGAAGTCGTTCCTCTTGATGTAGTGCATCACCTTCTCTTCCCAATCCTGATACCCGATTTCGCCTCGGTCCAGGTCAAAATCGGCAAACAGGATGGGAACCTTCACGACTCCGCCCTCGACCCTTGGTGTTTCAAACCCGAACGATTCGGCCGAGCTCCCCAACCAGTCGATACCGTGGCGCCGAAGGTTCTCATCGGTCAACTCAGGAGTGATTCTGTTCCGGGGCGTCCGGTACCCTCGAATTCTGCTGTCTGCCTGGCGACATCTCTCCAGCTGTGGCCGATCCAACTCGTGATCGTACGAATGAAAAGCGACGCAGTGTCCCGCATCCTCGATCGCCCGTCGGACTTCCGTCAAGAAACACGCCACCACGTTATATGTGACTCGCACCCGCAGCCTTCTTTCAATCCGTAGCATCTCCTCGAGGTCTGTCGCGGACCTTCGATCCATTTGCAGAGACCGGTCCGGATCCACGTCCCGATGCCCATACCCCCTCTCGGTATCATGACAAAGACAAATGGTTTTGGCCGTCCTCACGCCTCGCTCCCTCTAGATCGCATGACTCAAAACCCACTCATCTGCAAGCTGGTCGCACGTTTTCAGCTCACCGGCGGAGACGATTCGTTCGAGAATATTCTGGCGCCGTTCCTCCGCCAAACTCCACCAATTCCATCCGAGCGAGAAGGTCACTGGGTGACCGGGGCGGATTGCTTTCAACGCACTTTCCACCCATGGATCACAGCTCGCT
>JBDHGR010000613.1:0-2819 GCA_039589815.1 Gemmatimonadota bacterium
AACGAACTCCCGGTTCGCTACGTCAATTCCGTCGCAAGGGGATGTCGATGCCGAGGCGGTCCATGAACGCGTCGAAGCGTGGATCTGCCAGTACGTCACTCGGGATCCCGACGATGGGATCGATCCACACCGCCGGCCGCCAGGCATGATTCGGCTCGTGGGTCAGCCACCTGTGGGTGGCGTCAACGTCGCCCAGGGCACCGTACAGGACCGCGAGTCCGAAGGCATCCAGCGCCGTCATCTCCCTGGCCTCGATCTCGGTTGCGATACTCCGGGCTTCCTCAGCCCGACCAGATCGAGCATACGTGGCCCCCGTGAGCCACTGGAGGAATGGGTACATCTCCCCCATCCTCTCGTGGATCGCGATTGCCTCCTCGTACCTTCCTTCCGTCTGTAGGGTGGCCCCGAGGACGAACAACCCCCACGGGCTATCGGGGTTCAATTCGAGGGTGCGGCGGGCCTCTTCCTCTGCCCGTTCGGTGTCCCCACCGTACAAGTAGCACCAGCCAAGCAGCGCAGACTGGAAGGGCGTGAAAGGATCCAGCTCCTTGGCGAGCTTGTGCTCTTCCACGGCCTCCTCGTACCGGTCCAGTACCAACAGGAGCCAGGCGTAGTGGAAGTGGTTCATGGCGATGCTGGGGTTCAGCTCATTTGCCCGCCGGAAGGCCTCCTCCGCACCCGCAAAGTCCCAGTCCGCATAAAACCGGACGTCCGCCTGGGCTGCCCAGGCCTCAGCCAGATCCGGGTCGAGCCGCACAGCCCGATCCGCCGCCGCCCGCGCCCGAGTCCATACGTCCGGGGTGGGAAACGGCCCGTGTCCTACAGTGGAGTAACCGAGGGAAAGACCTGCCCAGGCCAGGGCGTCGGTGGGGCTCCGGTCAGTCGCCTCATGCAGGTAGACAAGGCCCTGAGCAAGGTCCTCGGGTGTGTTTTTGTACAGGAAGTGCATTCCCCTCAGATAAGCCTCGTAGGTGGCCGGGTCGATGGTTCGCTCTCCCCCGAGGCGTTCTTGCTCGGCTGAGGTCAGTTGGATGTCGGCGCTCTCAGCGATGGAGCGGGCTGTTTCCCCGTACATCGTGTATAGACCTGATATGACCTCATCGAAAGACCCGGACCATAACTGGCTTTCTTCCGGGACCGCTTCGATCATCTGAACCCGGATACCCACGGTGTCTCCGTGCCGCTCCAGGGAGGAGGTCACGACAGCCCGAACGCCGAGCTCGGCAGCGATCTCCGGCACGGCCATCTCTGTGTCCTGATACCGCACGGTGGAGGGCCGGGAGATCACGCGAAAACCGCCGATGGAAGCCAGATGGTCGATAAGCGCCTGGTGCTGGCCAACGACGAAATACTCTTCCTCTTCGGTCAGGTTCTCGGGCGGGAGTACCGCGAGTGCATACTGGGTCAACGCCTCGACCGGTGTCCCCCGTCCGAACATCCACCAACCGGCCACACCAATCAGGGCTGCAACCGCAAAGCCCGCGAGCCTTCTGACACGGGCCTGCCGGCGACGTCGGGGCAGGATTCTCTCCGCCGTCTCCGGTTCCGCCAGCGCTTGCTCGAGCTCCCGCGCAGTGCCGAATCGGTCCCCCGCCAGGGGCGCCATGGCCCGTTCGATCACCCCCTCTACCTCCGGTGGCACGGTCCGTCTTCGCGCCCGCAGGCTGGGCGTCGAGTCCGAGAGTTTGTTGGCCAGGATCGCTTGGGGGGTGTGGCCATCAAACGGTGCGCCGCCCGCGAGCATCTCCCACAGCACGCAGCCCAACCCATACACGTCCGCCCTTCCATCCACTTCGCCACCGGTGGCCTGCTCCGGACTCATGTACTTCGGTGTCCCTACCGCCATGCCTGTCGCCGTCGCGTCAGTGACACCGGCTTCATCCACAGCCCGAGCCACGCCGAAGTCAGAGATCACCGCGTGGCCAGCTTCCAAGAGGATGTTGGAGGGCTTGATGTCGCGATGGATCACGCCGTTCTCGTGGGCGTGGGCCAATGCGTCCGCAACCTCGCGAGCAAAACGCAACGCTTCCTCCACAGGAAGCGGACCTTCTCGGTTGATTCGGGCCTGCAGGGTCTCGCCCTTGACATACGGCATGACAAAAAAAAGGAGACCGTCTGCCTCGCCGGAGTCGATGAGGGTCAGGATGTTGGGGTGGGTGAGACCAGCTACGATTTCGATCTCCCGCAGGAACCGCTCGTGCCCGACGGCCTGTGCCAACTCCGGCTTCAGGACCTTCACAGCCACTTTTCGGGGGTGCTTGAGGTCCTCTGCGAGATAGACGGTAGCCATCCCGCCCTTGCCGAGCTCCCGCTCGATGCGGTAGCGATCAGCCAGTGCAGCCTTCAAAAGGTCTGCGGTGTCCTCAGATAGCGCCATGCGTAGCTCCTCGGAGAGAGGGGCCTGCCCATTCCATCCCGGTCAGCCACCAAAAGGCATAATGATGATGTGGTTAAGGTGGGTGCAAGGATTGGAGGAGTGGATCAGGTTCTCGTGGATGACCTGAATGATTAACCCGCGTATCGCTGGCGAGCTGCGGTTCTCTCGCGTATGAGCGGTGGAGCTGGTATCAGGCCACCGGGACAATCTTCTCTTGGGCGAGACCGCCAGCATCGCGTTCTCTCGCCGGGAGCATCTGCCTCCTCTTCATCGGGCCAATGGATACGAGAAAGACCATGACAGTCAGGCGTTGGTGCATGGCTCCGGGTGTCGCGACATGATGGTGATGATACGCCCCCGACCCGGAGTCACCGCCGATGAGGTATCCCAAGCGAAGCCAGTACAAGCACGCGAAGTCCCGATACCGGATCCGGAATTGACC
>JBDHGR010000614.1:0-3738 GCA_039589815.1 Gemmatimonadota bacterium
CGGCTTGGTGATGGAGGGGAATCGGGCCGATCTGGTCCTACTGAGGGCAAATCCTTTCGAGGATCTCGAGGCTCTATGGGATCAGGAGGGGGTGATGATCAAGGGCCGATGGATATCGCGTGAAGAGATTGACGGTTTCCTTCAGTCCATGACTGAGAGATTCGGAGGTTAGATCAGCAAATGTCCCTCACCATCAGAGTCCTCCTCGGCCTGATTCTCGGCCTCCTGGCCGGGTTCGGCGTCGGAGCCGCAGGCGTCCCCGCTTTGGACACCGCGGCCCGGTGGATTGAACCCCTGGGCCGCATCTGGGTCAACGCCATCCGGATGACGGTCATCCCCCTCGTGGGGTCTCTGCTGGTCGTGGGCGTCGTAGGCACGGATGTGCGGGCTGTCGGCCGGATCGGGTCAAGGGCCATCGCCGGTGGATCCGGAAGCCACCGCGGCCCTGAGGGAGAGCCTGGCGGGGGCCGGCGGCGTGGAGAGCCAGGTCCAAACCCTGAGAGAGTGGCTGGTGGGTTTGGTCCCGACCAATCCCATGGCGGCAATGGCCGACGGAGCCATGTTGCCGTTCATCATCTTCACGCTGTTGTTCTCTCTGGCCGCAGCAAGAGTCGCCAAGGACCATCGGGAGGCCATCACTGGCCTTTTCAAGGCCATCTCAGAGGCCATGCTGGTCCTGATCGGGTGGATTCTGGACCTGGCTCCCATCGGCGTCTTCGCCCTGGCCCTGAGCCTGGGAGCGAACATGGGCCTCAACACGGCCGGAGCCATCCTGGCTTACATCATCCTGCACTCGGCCCTCTGCATCATCCTTCTGGGAGCCGTGTATCCCCTGGCTGTCTTCGGCGGTCGCATACCCTTGAAGGAATTCAGCGGCGCAAGCCTCCCGGCTCAGGCAGTGGCCTTCAGCTCCCGGTCTTCCCTGGCCTCCCTTCCCCCTGCCGTTGAAGAAGCCGAGAAGCGTCTCAAGCTCCCGGCTGCAATCAACAGCTTTCTGTTGCCTCTGGGGTTCTCTGTTTTCCGGATTACGGCCCCTGTTCCCATGATCGTGGGGGCCTACTTCATCGCCTACTGCTATGGGATCACCCTGGAACCAATCCACCTGCTGACCATGGTCGTCACGTCCCTCCTGGCCAGCTTCACGGTGCCGGGGGTCCCCGGCGGTGGGGTCATCGCCGCGGTGCCGGTGTTGATGGCCGTCGATCTTCCTGTAGATGGAATCGGGATTCTCCTGGCGGTGGATACCATACCGGACATCTTCCGGACAACAGGCAACGTAACGGCCAACATCGGGGCAGCCGTGGTTCTGGCAAAAGGGGAAAAAAGGGCCGGAGACGGGGATCCCCCGGCCCCGTCGTTGGAGGCTACCTGACGTCTTTGAACCAGTAAGCCCCGGGGTAATCGTCCTTCTCCGCTTTCTCTTTTCCGCTCCAACTCTCGATGTCCAGGCGAACGACAGCGGTCCGGGTCACTTCTTCCGGTTCAATCGGCCGATAATCCCGTCCAGCTTCCAGGTGAGGGGCATACTTTTCCATCAGAAGTCGGAGTGAATACTCCGCCTCCACAGGGTCCGGGACCTCCACGCACCTCCCCGTGACCACCACGCTGGAGTATTCCACGCTGAATTCCAGCGCCTCATCGGCCGGGAGGAGTCGACCCATGTCAAAGACGGTAAGGGCCATGGGTACGCCGGTGTCCTCGTCACCCTCAGCGCCACTCCCACGTTCTGCTTTCCGGAGCGCCCTCTCGGCCTGCCCCCCGTGAGCTCCGTGCACGTAGACCGCTTCCCTCTCCTCATCGTAGACGTAGAGCCGGGTGAGACAGAAAGGCCCGCCGTCCAGGACTCCTGCAAGGACGGCGGCTTCTCCCCGGTGGAGGAACGTCCGGATCCAATCCTCATCCTTGGAGCGGTCTCCTCTCCGGGGGTGTCGGTGTTCCGGAGCCACAGGTCAACCCCCCCCTCTTCCGTCCAGCTCCCGAATGGTGGCCACCGAGGGTCCCCCCTCTCTCTGGAGTCGTCGAGCCACCGCCTCGGCCTCCCGCCAGGCCCGGAGGAGGTTCTCCCCAACCAGCTTCCTGAGCTCCCCCTCCGTCCACCCCCTCCGGGACAGCTCCTCCAAGAGGGCCGGGTAGGTGGACACGTCCTCCAGCCCCACCGGGGTGGACGAGATCCCGTCGAAGTCGCTGCCGATTCCAACATGGTCGATCCCTGCCACGTCCCGGACATGCTCGATGTGATCCGCCACATCGCCCAGGGTGGCTCGAGGAGCCCCTTCCGGAGGCCCTTCATAGGTCCGGAGAGCTTCGTTGATGAAAGAGGGGACAAAGGTGACCATGACGATGCCACCGTTCGCCCGCAAGCGCTCCAGGATCGCATCAGGGACGTTCCGGGGGTGGTCGGTGAGAGCCCGGGCTGACGAGTGGGAGAAGATGACCGGCGCCTCGGCCACATCGAGGACATCGGACATCCCCTTGGGGGACACGTGGGAAAGGTCCACCAGCATACCCAACCGGTTCATCTCCCGTACGACCTCGGCACCGAACCGAGTCAGGCCGTTGTGTTTCGGCTCGTCGGTGGCGGAGTCCAGCCAGTCGATGGTTCCGCCGTGGGTGAGAGTCATGTAGCGGGCCCCCAGATCAAAGAAGGCCCTCAGAGCACCCAGGGAGTTCTCGATGGCATGCCCTCCCTCCATGCCCAACATGGAAGCGATCTTCCCGGAACCAAAGATCCGTTCCACATCCGATGGGCTCAGAGCCAGCTCGAGATGATCCGGATATCGGGCAATGATCTGCCGCGCGATGTCGATTTCCTCCAGCTGGACTCTGGCGGCACCCTCCAGAACGGCCTCGAAGGGCACATAGACGGACCAGAATTGAGCGCCGACCCCACCAGCCCTGAGCCTTTCTATGTCCGTATGGCCCGACGTTCGATCCCGCAGATCGTAGGCCGCAACGTCCATGGCGGCGGAGTTCCGGATCTCCCAGGGAAGGTCGTTATGGCCGTCGATCAGAGGTGTGGTGGCCAGAACGCGCTGAACGATCTGGCTATGGAGATCCATCCCAGCTCCTGGGGCGACCTGGGCGTTCAGCTGTCCTTGGGCCAACATGAGGAGAAGGATGACAACGAAAAGGCCGTCCGGGCTTCCACCTCGTCCAAGACGAACTCGGCAAAGGGAAGAGCACAGGTGAACGCCGGGGACACGGCATTCAGAACGTGGATTGACCGACCGTCCCCTTCGAGGACGAAGTCCATGAGCATCTTCCGCTCTTTCTTGTGAAAGAGCTGGGCCCGGATCCCCGGCTTCCCCCAAGTACGGAAAGAGGCCATGGGAGTTCCATCCACCAGGACGGCCCCTTGCTTCACCAGGACCCGGCGGAGGTACTTCATCATCTCCTCCAGGGCAATTTCCCTGAACTCGAAGTCGTTTCGAAGGAAGAGCCCCGCCTCGACGGCCAGAATGGAGAAGGCCTCTCGCAGATTCAGGTTCTCCAAACCCTTGTAGTTCTCTCTCCAGAAAGCAGGAATCGCCGTGGGCCCAATCTTCACCTGGCCCTGGACCCCAATCGTATAATGCACCCCGGGCCAGGGCCGGCTGAGCTTCGGGACAGGGTAGATATGGACCCGGGGACGCTTCTCTTGCGGGTCCCCGTAGAGATAGACCCCCTTGAAGGGGAGAATCTCCAGGTCCTCACCGAATCCATAGGACTGAGCCAGTTTGTCGGCGTACAGCCCTGCCC
>JBDHGR010000615.1:0-2811 GCA_039589815.1 Gemmatimonadota bacterium
GGAACATTCCTTCCGCGCTTCCCCCTGCAATCATGACCCGCTTCAGATTGAAGGGCTCATAGCCTGCCAACGGTGGAATTGACGCCACCTCGGTCGTTGGCGACAGCACAAAGATGTGATCGCCGGCTTCGACCCTCGAAGATCCGTCGGGAATCATGGTCTCTCCATCCCGAACGATTGCAACCAGCACGAAATGGAAATCCTTCAGCTCGGCGGCAAGCCGAGCCACCGATTTCCCGGCCACATCGGCTCCCTCCTTCACCACCAGGCCCACCAACTGCACCTGACCGTGGGCAAAGTTGGCCACGTCGGTGGCGGCAGCGCTCTGGAGAAGCTGGAAGGTCTCCTTGGCGGCCTCACGTTCGGGGTTGATCATGAGGTCGATCCCCATGCGCTCCCGGGAAAGGACGCTCCCCCGCGCGTAGTAGTCGGGGTTGCTGATCCGGGCAATGGTGTAATCCACACCCATGCGGTTGCCGGCCAGGCAAGAGATGAGGTTCACCTCGTCCTTGCTGGTCACCGCCAAGAGAATACGAGCACCCCGGATTCCAGCCTGCTCCAGGACCGGAATGGAGGCCCCGTTCCCAACCACCGTCATGATATCGAGGAGCTCCGTTGCCCGCTCGGCCCGCTCGGGATCGGTCTCGATTACGACGACGTCCTGGTTTTCCTGAGAAAGGCGCTCGGCTAGATGGAATCCCACCTCCCCGGCGCCCACAATTATCACCCTCATCGATTATCTCCCAAAGAGAAGCTAAAAAGCTAGCCAAAGGGAAATGAGGGGTCAAAAGGGAAGGGAGGGAGAAGAAAAAATGCCCCCTCCGAGAGGCGGCGCATTATAATGATGAAACCTACAAAGCAGTCCCCGACCAGCCCGAGATCGGAGCGCAGCCTATGCTGACCAAGGATCAACTGGCGGATTTTTATCGTGGACTTCAACAGGAGAGAGTACTGACAGTTTATGTAGACGGGGTAGGGGAAGACCCGGCCTCACGCCGGGTGTGGAGGCGGAGGCTGGATCAGGAGCTGGAGCGGGAAGCCCACCGTTTGAGCATCAGAGATTCCAAAGAAAGAGGAGCCTTCGAAGCGGCACAGAATCGGGTGCTGAAGGAGTTGGATGCGTTCGAATCCTTCCTTCCGGGGAAGGGGTACGTGGCCTTCGCCACTCCCGACGAGCTGCTCCACTCCGAAAACCTCCCGGTCCAGGTGCCGACGCTGGTCCGATGGGAGACAGGGGTCAGGGTGTCCCCCTACATCCGGGGGCTCAAACAGCTGAGGCCCATGATCACGGCCTTGGTCGACGGCCGACGGGCCCGGGTTTTCCGGTATCAGGAGGGTGAGATCACCGAGGTGGCAGACCTCCGGGCCGACACCTTCATGGGCGACATCTCGGAGTCGGCGACTTCGCCGCGGGCCGGGAAGACGTCTGGCAGTCGGGGTGAAACGGGAGCCGATACGGCTCAGAGACTTCTGGACGTGGGCACCGAACGGATGTTGAAAGAGGTGAAGGAGGTTGTCACCGACCAGGCCAACTGGGAGGGTTTCGTTTTGCTGGGCGGTGAAAACGAGACTGTGGCCGCTTTGCGATCTCAGCTGACCGGGGTGCGGGAGTCGAGGATTCTTGAAAACTCCTCCCTTTGGGTGGGGATGTCACCAGCAGAGGTGAAGGAAGCCACCAGGGCCGGTGCGTCGGCCCTTTCGACGCGCCGACAAACCGAGCTCCTGGATCAGGTCTTGGAACAGGCCTACTCCCGTGGGAATGGATGCCTGGGAGGCATGGGGACAATGGAGGGCCTGGATGCGGGTGCCGTCGACATCCTGATCCTCTCCAAGGGGTTTGTGGAAGCGAACCCGGACTATGCCGACATCTGTGTATCCAAAGCCTTCGAACAGGGCGCCGACGTCCGTGTCTTCGGGAGCGTTGCCTCGGGGCGTTTGGACGAGGTGGGGGGTGGCATCGGAGCCAGGCTGAGGTTCAGGCCAACCGGATTCGGAGAGTTGGCTTCCGCTCCGCCCATTTGATAGTTTTTATGCGGCCGGGCAGGGACCTGCATTCCATCTTGCCGGGCCGCATTTCGGGCCCATAGCTCAGCTGGTCAGAGCAGCGGACTCATAATCCGACGGTCGCAGGTTCAAGTCCTGCTGGGCCCACTGTGAGGGAGATCCCTTCTCACCGGCGGGAGAAAAGCTGAAGTCCTCGGGTTGTTGGTGGAGGACATCGACTTTGACGCAGGTACCGTCGGCATCCGACCTAACGGCTGGCGACCGCTGAAACGTGGGTGGAGTGAACGGACGATTCCTCTCTGGCCTCAACTGAGGGAGATCCTCGGGGAGTATCTGGAGACGACTCCACCGAAGGGAGAGCTTCTCTTCCCATCTCCCCGGAGTCTGCACCAAGGAAGGGAAGAGCCGATCTGGGATCTTCGGAAGATGCTGAGGGATGTAGCCAAGGAAGCAAGGCTCTCGAATGCTCCGACTGCAAAGGTCTCCCGCCACACCTACGCTACGGCCCGACTCCAGACCACCGATGGAGGAAAGCAGATCGCACTCTGGACTGTGGCGAAGGAACTAGGCCACAAAACTGTGGCCCGAGTGGAGGACACCTACGGCCATCCAAGTCACTACCGACCAAGGGGAGAGGTCGTCGAGTATCGCGTCTGAAGCCAGGACGTTGAGTCGGTGCCGGGGTCGGGTAATCCTCAGGTAACTCCATCTCCAAACCCTTGTCCCCCATGCCGGGGGCATAGAGTGTCTTATTAAGTTTATCTCTGCCCATTCGTACAGAATGTGAATCGGATTCGACGTTGGGTT
>JBDHGR010000616.1:0-2806 GCA_039589815.1 Gemmatimonadota bacterium
CCACACCCCCATCCTCTCGTCGTCCGAACCGGGACATCTCCCGAAGCCACCCATGGAGCCGGGTCCCGTTGATGCGCGGCTGCTCCTGGTGAGGCGAAACGCTCCGGAGGAGAGAGGAGGAGAGGAGATTCGGTGTCAGAGCAGAGGCTCCGAAAGCGCCGGCGAGGGCACGGGAGAATCGTCGTCGATCCAAGGTTACCTTCTCCTCTCTTTCCTTGGTTTCAGGCCTTTCCAAACCCTGAACGTGGAATCTTCCGCCAGGATGTCTACGTCCCGGAAGTGCTTCTGCAGAGCCTCCACCAAAGCCAGTCGTCGCTGGGCTACGAAAACCAGCATTCCCTCCGGGTCCAACAGGGCGGGTGCCCTTTGAATCAGGGAGACGATCATCTGAGGGTCTTCCGCCTTGCCGCGGTGGAAGGGGGGATTGGAGAGGATTGCGTCGAAGGGTCCATGCTCCTTTGGGGGTAGCCCATCCAGGAGATGGAGGCGGCTGGCAGGAACGTTCTCCCGGGCCGCTTCGAGAGCCACGGCATCCACGTCCAGCATCTCCAAGAGCAACTCCCCTCCTCTAGCCCGAGCCACGTATCCAACCACCCCGGTCCCGCATCCATAGTCCAGGATTCGGGCACCGGGAGGGAAAGGCGGGAGTGAATCGAGTAGCAGGCGCGTCCCTTCGTCTAACCGACCGTGGGAAAAAACGCCGGGGTAGGATGCCCATGCTGGGGGAAGATCGGAGTAGTCCAACGTGAGGATGGCTTTCCAGTCCTCCAGCGACCCACCCGCTCTCGGGCCAGCTCGGACACCATCCCCACGCAAGACCCGGCACCGGGCTCCAACGGCGATCGTCTCCGTCCCGGAACAGACCTCCGCCACCAAGTCCATGGCTGGTTGAATCCCCTCATCTTTCGCTCCATAAAGGAGGATCGTGCCGTCCGGGCGAAGTACGGAAACGGCTGCGGAGAGGCTCATGGAGAGCTCTTCCTTTCCGCGGGGAAGGCGAAGGGTCGCCAAAGCGTACGGACCCGGGGGCGGCCAGGGCGCGGCGTCCCTGCCTCCGAAAGCGCGACGATCGAATACCGTGACGTCCCGGCCCGTTTCCCTGAGGGCGGTTTCCACGTGGGGGAGGGGGTCCTGCATCACCAAAGCGGGTCCAGGCAAATCGAGCTGATCCAGGCAATCGACGAGGAGACCTGCGGCCGCCCGATCTCGCCACTCCGGATCTCGTCGTCTGGACATAAAGAGCCTGCTGAGGGTCCTTCCCTACCTGCCGCCAGGGCCCCGAACGGACACCCTGAGAACCAGCGGACCCGACCGTTCGAACTTGAGAGTCAGTTCGACCTCTTCTCCCTCCACCAGGGACCGTGTGATCCCCAGGAGCATGAGATGCAACCCGCCCGGTTTCAGCTCGATGGTTGTGGTGGGCGGGACCTCGAGACTGTCCACCTTGCGCATCCTCAGTACGTCGTCCACCAGGTAGCTCTCGTGAACCTCCACGGCCGCGGCCGTTGGAGTCTCGCCTCCCAAGAGCCGATCCCCTACTTCACCGTCGTTCCGGAGAGCCAGGTAGACTGCAGAATTGGTCCCGGCCCCGCTCTCCCCCTGGATCAGGGGCATGGCCCGAGCCCAGGCACCATCCGCTTTGATCTCGGGGGCACCTTGAGAGTCTCCCCCCGCACAACCCGGCAGAAGGAGAGTGATCAGTCCAAGGATGAATGCACGGAGGGTGGAGTTCATGACATCAACACCCGGCAACAAAGGAAACATCATTCACGAAGGGGCCGCCACCGACCCGGTGCGCGGCCGCACCCCACTTCTGTAACACCCGTCCAGCGGGTAATGTAGTGGGGTCTTCAGATCCGGACGTCCCTGGAAATGTCCACTTCAGCATAGTAGGCAGTGATCATGTCGTCGAACCATACCCCCAGCTCCAGGGCTCAGGAGCACCGTTCTGACAGAGCAAGGTTCATCTTCGGAATCATCCTCCTGCTCTTCGTCGTACCCCTCCGGCCATCGGCGGCCGGGCAAGCCATCGGAACCAGCCAGGATCCCACCCGGGCCGGCCGCTTCGACATGGGGAAGATGTGGACCTTCGAGAACGCCCCCATGGATCATTTCACCGAGACCTACGGCTTCTCGGCCGACCCGAGCTGGTTCGAGAAAGCCCGGTTGGCCGCCCTTCGGATCCCAGGATGTTCGGCGGCTTTGGTCTCTCCCAACGGCCTCGTGGTGACAAACCACCACTGTGCAAGGGGTGCAGTCGTCGGCGTAACCCGGGAGGGGGAGAGCCTGTTGGACGATGGGTTCTATGCCACTTCTCTGGACGAGGAACGGCCCATACCCAATTACTATGTCGACCAGCTCATCGCGGCAGAGGACGTATCGGATGAGGTTCTTGGGGCTCTCGACCAAGCGGTTGGCGAAGCCGGTAGAGAGGCGGCCCGCCGGGAGGTCATCTCCGGCATCCAGGATCGGATCAGTTCCAGCCATTCCGGGGGTGAGGGTGCTGTCCGGGTAGAAGTGACGGCCCTTTACAATGGTGGGCGCTATTCGGCCTACACCTATCGCCGTTTTACCGACGTGAGAATGGTGGCGGCGGCCGAGCTGCAGTTGGGGTTCTTCGGAGGGGATCCGGACAACTTCACTTACCCCCGATACGCTCTGGACTTTGCCTTTCTCAGGGTTTATGGAAGCGACGGTGAGCCCCTGGAAACCGAACACTTCTTCAGCTGGAGCCTGGACGGAGTCGAGGAAGGGGACGTGGTTTTTGTTATCGGGAATCCAGGGCCTACCAACCGACTGAACACCG
>JBDHGR010000617.1:0-2796 GCA_039589815.1 Gemmatimonadota bacterium
GAGATGGGGAACGGTGCGCCGCACCTCCCAAATGCCTGGCGTGCCCGTTGCAGCAGGTCTCGCTTTGGACCTCCCACCCCAATTCCCCACCCCCGGCGAGGACAAGGCGATGGCTTCGAAGAGAATCGTAATGACGGCTTCCCTCCTCGTTTTTTCGACTCTCTCATGCGACCACGGGGGCCCAAAGCTCCCGGTGGAACCACCGTTCGAAGGCACCGTGGAAGGCCTTGTTTCTGTTGATGAATCAGTGCTCGCCGGGGTAACCGTTCGGCTAACCGGCGCTCGGTTTCTCACCAGCCTGACGTCATCCACAGGGACTTTCTCCTTTCCGGGCCTCCCTTCGGGGAGCTACCGCGTCGAGATCGCCGGCTTCCCCGAGGACGTGGAGTTCGCGGTCACGTCAAAACCCGTGAGCATCTACGAAGGTCTAGGGAAGGGGCAGGTCGATTTCAAAGGTGAAAAAAAGCGAGACGCCTCCCTCAGCGGTACCGTGACCATGGGAGACGCAGGGATGGCAGGCATCACGGTCTCCATCTCGGGCCCGGAGTCACGGTCGTCCACTTCCGATTCCCAGGGCGGGTACTCCTTCGAACAGCTGAAACGCGGCGTCTATTCCGTGGTCATCTCAGGCTTCGATCCGGCCATCCACGCTTTCCCTTCCACTGAGCAAAGCGTCAACTTGCAGAACGGAAAGGCTGGAAAGGCGGATTTCTCCGGAACCCTGGTACCCCAACCTCCGGCCCCCCCCACAGGGCTCAGGGCCGTGACAACCGGATCTTCCACGATCGGTCTGAGTTGGACGGACACCTCCGACGACGAAACCCGCTTCGACGTCGAAAGAAAAACGGGTGCCGAGGGATCCTGGAACCAGATTGCAGCCACCGATGCGAACACGACAGCCTTCACTGACCTGGGCCTCAGTCCTAACACCACCTATTTCTATCAAGTCCGTGCCTGCAACGAAGCGGGCTGCTCGCCCTTCTCAGGTGCGGCGGAAACCACCACGGACGAGGTGCCTCCTGATGCACCGGCGGGCCTGGGCGCGGTGGCCACCGGCGCCTACGCGGTGGACCTTAGCTGGACCGATAACTCCCAAAACGAGGCCTCCTTCGAAGTCGAACGGAAGGAGGCAGCGGGCGGAGCTTGGGCCCAGATAGGAACGCCGGATGCCGACGCCACCGGGTTCGGTGATTCGGGCTTGAGCCCAAACACCAACTACGTCTATCGGATCCGTGCCTGCAACGCGGTCGGCTGTTCAGACTACTCCAACGAAGCCGACGCCACCACCGACGAAGTGCCACCGGAGGCCCCGTCGGGCTTGGCGGTTTTCGCCACAGGCTCTACGACGGCGTCCCTCGGGTGGACCGACGCCTCGGCCAATGAAGACCAATTCGAGGTGGAGAGAAAGCAAAACCCTGGAGGTCCCTGGGTCCAAATCGGCACCACGGAAGCGGACGCCACCGGATTCGGTGATTCGGGCTTGAGCCCAAACACCATCTACGTCTATCGGATCCGTGCCTGCAACGTGGCTGGTTGCTCTGGTTATTCAAATGAGGCCAGTGCGGTCACCAACGAGGTGCCCCCTGATGCTCCGGCCTGGCTTGGCGCCGCCGCCACCGGGCCCAATACGGTGGATCTGACCTGGACCGATGCCTCCAGCAACGAAGCTCTCTTCCGCATGGAGCGGAAACAAGGCCCCTTCGGGGCTTGGAGCGAGATCGCGGCTCTGACCGCGAACACCGCCGCTTTTGGAGATCTCGGCCTCTCGCCAAATACCGCTTACGTCTATCGTGTCCGAGCCTGCAATGATGTGGGCTGTTCAGCCTATTCCAACGAAGCCGGTGCCACGACCCACGAGGTGCCTCCGGCCGCACCCTCAGGCCTGGGAGCCTCGGCCACGGGTCCCGGCAGCATTGATCTGGTCTGGACCGACGAGTCGGCGAACGAGACCCAGTTTCGGGTGCAGAGGAAGGAGGGCTCCGGAGGGAGCTGGACTCAGATCGGTACGCCGGGAGCCAACATCACCGCGTTCAGCGACACGGGTTTGGCGCCAACCACTACCTACCTCTACCGGGTCCAGGCATGCAACGTGGCCGGTTGCTCCACCTTCTCGGGCGAGGCCAACGCGACCACCAGCCAGGCTCCGCCACCGGCTCCAACTGGATTAACGGCCAACCCAATTCCTTTGAGCACCATCGACCTGACTTGGACGGACATGGCCGACGACGAAACCCTCTTCCGGATCGAGCGGAAAGAGGGAACCGGAGGCACTTATTCCGAAATCACCACTCTCCCGGCCAACTCCACATCTCACAGCGATTCCGGCCTCAACTTCAACACGACCTACTTCTACCGGGTAACGGCCTGCCATGCCGGTGGCTGTTCGGTCCCCTCCAACGAGGCTGGTGCCACCACCTGGGACGATTTCCCCAACGCCCCAAGCGGGCTGGTGGCCAACGTCACTGGTTCAACAACCGTCGACCTGACCTGGGCGGACGAATCGCAAAATGAGGCCGGGTTCCGAGTGGAACGGGACGAGGGGGGGGCAGGGACGTTTGCCTTTTCTGCGGTCCTCCCGGAAAACTCGACTGCCTTCGCCGACTCCGGACTCTCACCGAGCACCCTGTACTCCTATCGGGTGGTCGCTTTCAACCCTTCGGGAGAGAATGTATCCGGTACCGAGAGCGCGACCACGTGGGCAGGAGGCGGCCCCAATCTGACCATCGCCAATCTCTACCTGACCCAAAGCACCCAGACTCTGAGCGGGGAAGTGCCCCTCGTGGCAGACAGGGACGG